>JAFRLD010000163.1 GCA_017431395.1 Bacillota bacterium
GATGGGGGCGGGGTAATATCCCGCCTCCATCGGTTTCAAAGTTCCATTGCTCAAAATACTGGCCGCATCAACAGCCTGACCCAGCTCAGATCCAATCACGCGTGGATCCTTGCTCGGTATGTGACACAACTTTCTCAAAATCGCCGAATTTTGTCACATGTGAAGCAAAAAACGTCAAAATTTGAAGGTTAGTAATTCCTAACTCATTCTTTTTGCCGAGATTACATGAGATTACTGGAAATTCGCTGTTAAAATTACACATATTTTGTTTAATATATCCATTTCATGAAATTATTTGCTTGATTTCCGACTGCCAGGGAGAAGTTAGAGAGAATTAACTGTCTGAAATGAAGGGATTTTGCTACTGAGGGCACAAAATTTGCCCATATCATGGAATTAGTGACTCCTAACCCGGTTGGGTCCGAGCCGCACCTACCGCAGGGCATACTTTCGCGCCTGCTGCAGGTCCTTGCATGCAGGCTTTTTTATGTGGCGAGGACGCGGGAAAGTGCCGGAGCGGATTTCCGCCCCTGCCCCACGAAAAAGGAGCTGCTGCTCAAGCGCAACAGCTCCAAACCGCGTTCCGAATCCGGTTTCTCGTCTTCGCTTCGGATCTATTTCCTCTTCTTCTTATTCTTGCTATCCACATAAGCGCTGTATTCCTGCTCCTCCCGGCGCCGCTTGGCCATCATGCGGCCGACGACCCATACGACGTAAATGAGTGCGCAGGCGATCAGGAAGATGACTGTGGTCCTGGTGTCCCCATCGAATCCGAGGATGCGCGCGAAGAAGAGCGCGCCGATCATGAAGATCCAGAAGAGTATGATCTTGCCAATAGGCCCGTCTAACATAAGCTCCCTCCTTACTTCAACTTCACGACCATCTCGCCGGCCTTGACCTGCTGTCCTTCCCGTACGTAGATCTTATCCACGGTGCCTTTCATGGAAGCCAGGATATTGGTCTCCATCTTCATGGCTTCGATCACGGCGATCGGCTGCTTCTCCTCGACCTTATCGCCTTCGGCCACAAGGACCTTCAGGATGGTGCCCGGGATGTTTGCCCCGACCTCCGCCGGATCATCTGCGTCCGCATAGATGATCTGGGAACCGGACTGTACGATCGATGCGGCCTCATCCTTGATCTTGACCGCGCTTCTGAGGCCGTTCACCTCGAAGACCACGTCACGGTAGCCCTCTTCATCCATGTCACGCGCATTGGACAGGCGGATGATCAGCTCTTTGCCTTCGCGCACCTTGACCTCGCAGGTCTCGCCTTCGCGGAGGCCGTGGAAGAAGATATCGCTGCCCATCAGGCGGAAATTGCCTTTTTTCTTCAGGAAGTTCAGATAGTCCTCGAAGACCTTCGGATAGAGAGCATAGCTCAGGGCTTCCTGCTCGGTGCCCTCCAGTCCGTGCTTCTCACGCAGCATCTGTTTGATGCTGTCGAAGTCCTCGTCCGGCAGAAGCTCTCCCGGGCGGCAGGTAATGGGTTCCTTGCCGTGGAGGACCAGCTTTTGGAGCTTCTCGGGGAAGCCGCCCACCGGCTGTCCCATCATACCCTCGAAGAAGGAAACGATGGAATCCGGGAAGTCGATATCCTTCGCCTTATCGTAGATATTCTCCGGAGTCAGCTCGTTCTGGACCATGAAGATCGCCATATCGCCCACCGCCTTGGAGGACGGGGTGACCTTGACGATATCGCCCAGCATCCCGTTGACGGTCTTGTACATATCCTTGACCTCCTGGAACTTATGTCCGAGGCCAAAGCTCTCCACCTGGGATTTTAGGTTGGAATACTGCCCGCCAGGCATCTCATACTTGTAGATCTCGGCAGAACCGGTCCGCATATCGGATTCGAACTGCCGGTAGACCGGACGGACATCCGCCCAGTAGTCTGAGATCTTCTGGATCCCGTCCAGATCAAGTCCCGGATCCCGGTCGGTCCCTGCCAAAGCTGCCGCGATGGAATTCAGGGCCGGCTGGCTGGTCAGGCCGGACATACTGTTGAACGCCGCGTCCACGATATCCACACCGGCGCCGGCTGCCATCATCAGGGTGGCGACTCCGTTGCCCGAAGTGTCGTGGGTATGCAGGTGGATCGGAATGCCGATCTCATTCTTCAGAGCCGTGATCAGCTTCTGGGCTGCCATCGGCTTGATCAGGCCGGACATATCCTTGATGCCGAGGATATGGGTACCGCGTCGTTCGAGCTCCTTCGCCATATCCACATAATATTGCAGGCTGTACTTGTCCCGCTTCTCATCGAGGATGTCGCCGGTATAGCAGATGCAGGCCTCCGCCAGTTTGCCCTGGTTCAGAGTCTCATCCAGTGCGACCGTCATGCCGTCGATCCAGTTCAGGGAGTCGAAGATACGGAACACATCGATGCCGGACCTCGCGGATTCTTTCACGAACCGGCGGATCACATTGTCCGGATAGTTCTTGTATCCAACGGCGTTGGCTCCACGGATGAGCATCTGGAACATGATGTTCGGGATCTTGACCCGCAGGGTCTCCAGCCTTTCCCACGGAGACTCATTCAGAAAACGATAGGCTGTATCGAAGGTCGCCCCGCCCCACATCTCCAGGGAGAACAGATCTCTGCCGTAGAGGGCTACGGCCGGCGCGATCTTTTCCATATCGACCGTTCTGACACGGGTCGCCATCAGCGACTGCTGCGCATCACGCATGCTGGTATCCGTCATCAGGAGCTTATCCTGCTGTTTGATCCAGTCCACGACACCTTCCGGTCCCTTGACATCCATCAACTGTTTCGTACCGGTCAGCCGGTTCACTTCGGCCTGCTTGATCCTCGGGAATACAGGCACATTGAAGTCAGGCTTGTTGCCCTTGTTCCCATTGATATATTTGTCTCCGAGGAAGGTCAGGACCTTCATTTCTTTATCTTCCTTCGGCTGGGTATTCAGAAGCTGCGGATGGTCCGCAATAAAGCCGGTATCACATCCACCGGCCCGGAAGACCGGATGGTTCAGCACGTTCATCAGGAAGGTCCGGTTGGTCCGGACACCCTTGACGTTCATCTCCTTCAGGGCTCTGCCAGCCTTATTGGCAGCGTCATCGAACCGCATAGCCCAGGAAGTGACCTTGACCAGCAGGCTGTCATAGTATGGGGAGATCTCCGCGCCAACGAATGC
>JAFRLD010000164.1 GCA_017431395.1 Bacillota bacterium
CGTAGAATCGCATGGCGTTTTCTTTTGTCTTCGCAGCGAGTTCCTCGAAGGGGATCCCTTTGATCTCAGCGACTTTGCGGGCGGTATACTCGACGTTCGGCGGCGTGTTCGGTTTGCCGCGAAGCGGCACCGGGCTCAGGTACGGCGAGTCCGTTTCCACCAGCAGGAAATCTGCCGGGATCTGCTCCGCTACAGCGACCGTCTTCTTGTTATTCTTATAGGTCACCGGACCAGCAATGCTCAGGGTCGCGCCCATGCGCACATACTGTTTCCCGAGCTCTGCGCTCCCGGAGAAGCAGTGCAGCAGCACGCGGGCATCCCTTGTGACCCCGGAGCTGTTCTTCGGGGAGGCCGCCTGAGATCCGGCTTCCGGCGCGGCGCCCTGATCGTCGGCCGCCCACCAGCCGGCTGGCCTGCCTTTGCAAAATCCGCTTGGATCAGGCCGTTTCGGGAACCAGCTCAGACGCTCCTCACTGAAAGCCCCCTCTTCGACCAGTATGTCCATTACCTCCTGGTCGGCTTCGCGCGCGTGGATGCAGATCGGCATCTTCAGCTCGTTCGCCAGGCGGATCTGCCGGCGGAACCATTCCCGCTGCACATCTCTGGGACTCAGATCATAGTGAAAGTCCAAACCGATCTCGCCGATCGCGCAGACCTTCGGATCCTTTGTTAATTCGCGGATCTTCTCCAGCTGCGCCTCATCCATGACCTTAGCATCGTGCGGGTGACAGCCCACCGCTGCATAGCACCAGGGGTACTCCTGCGCGTGAGTTACCGCCAGCTCAGAACTGTCTGGATCGAAGCCGATGTCCATTACGTAATCCAAGGCCGCAGTCCCGCCGGCCTCCATGGAGGCCTCGATCTGGCTGACCATAAGCGCCCGGTCTTCTTCTGTCATGTCTGCATTATTCAAATGTGCGTGTGAGTCAAAAAGCATATGTCTCTCCTGCGTGTTTTTTATGTTATTTTACACTCTATTACGACCCTTCTGCAATCACATTGCAGTGATGTTCTGTCCTCGTCCTTTCTTTTGGGTGTGTTTTCTTGGAATCCATGGGAGCGAGCTCCCACAGAAACGGTGGCATCACCCCCAACAGGGAAATCGCCTCTCTGAGAACGGCATCTGCCGCAGGATAAACAGGTCGGCGAACACATAAAAAGGGCGCAAAACGGAATTCTGCGCCTCACTTCTTTTTGGATCAGTTTTGCGGATCCTGCTCGGGGGCGGACTCCGTGGATTCCGGGGACGCTGGCCCCGGCGAGACTTCTGCCAACTCTGGCCCCGGCGAGGCCCCCGCTTCCGGCGAGACCTCTGCTTCCGGCGCCACCTCTGCTGACGCTTCCCCCTCAGGAGAAGACGCCGATGGCTCCCCTGCCAGATCCTCCAAAGAGATCTGCTGCAGGCTCACGCTGTCCTGCACATCCAGGCCCGCCTCATCTTCTTCGAGAAGACCTTCAATGTTCTGGATCTCCGGCAGGTCCTTGATGGTCTCGAACCCGAACTGCTTCAGGAATTCATCGGTCGTGCCATAGAGGATCGGCCTTCCAACCGTCTCGGAACGACCCATCTCGCGGACCAGCCCTTTGCGGACCAGGCCCTCCATGACCCGGTCACAGCGGATGCCACGGATGGATTCGATCTCCCCTTTTGTCACCGGCTGACGGTAGGCCACGATCGCCAGCGTCTCCAGCGCCGACTGTGACAACCTGCGATGCCGGGTCGGGGTGCAGAGCCGCTCGATGTATGGCAGATTGCCGGGACGGGTGGTGAACTGGAACGCTTTGTTGACCTCACGGATCAGGATCCCGCGTCCCTCCTGCTCATATTCCTCCATCAGCTCTCTGCAGCACTCATAGGCTTCCTTCTTATCTATATTGAACACATCCGCGATATCCTTGACGTCCAGAGGCTCGCCCCAGATGAACATCATGGATTCGATGGCTGATTTAATGGTTTTTCTACTCGACATGTACTTTCTCCTCAAACAATTCATCGGTCGCTGTCACTTTGATGTTCCCGAACAGTTTCTTTTGTTCCGCGTCCAGCCGGTGTTCCTTCATCATCTCCAGCACGGACGAGAACGTGACCGAAATATCATACCTGTCATCCGCATGCTGCACCAGGTCTCTGAAGTCCGCCTCCCGGATATTCTGATCCCGGAAGAGGGACCGGATATCGTTCATCCTGAGCTCCGTCGTGATCCGCTGTTTCTCTGTCCGGATATGGTGCGCCCGGATCTCCTCCAGATTCTTTTTTCGCACCAGGAAGCTCTCGAACGCGGCGATGAACTGATCCATGTCCAGATTCAGATACTCGTCCGGCTCTCCGGTAAACTCCGCCAGATCCTCCTGCGGTTTTTCTAAACGGGCGGCCGTCTCCTCATGACGTTCCTCCAGCATGTGGGACAGCTCTTTGAACAGCTTATATTCACGCAGTTTTGCCACCAGCTCCGTCCGCGGATCCTCATACGCCGCGTCTCCGCCTTCCTCCGGAGCCGTCCGGGGCAGCAGCATCTTAGATTTGATCTCAAGGAGCTCCGCCGCCAGCACCATAAATTCGGTGGATACGTTGATATCCGCCTCCTGCATCCGGCTGATGTACTCCACGTACTGCTCCGTGATCTCCGCGATCCGGATGTCGTAGATGCTCATCTGTGCGTGCTCTATCAGATATACCAGAAGGTCGAACGGACCTTCGAAAACATTCAGTCTGACTCTGTAGCTCATAGAATCCTCCGCGTGACATTCTAACACAAAAGCTGGTCCGACTGCAAGAAAACAGGGCCCCGCGAATGCGGGGCCCTGGTGTTTGATCGGTATTCGATTCTGTCAGCTGTGTTTACAGCAGATCATAAGCCTTGCCGACTTCTGCCAGAGCTTCGTCCAGAGCTGTCAGGACCTTATCGATGGTCTCGTCAGCCTGTACGAGAGGCGGCTCGATACGTACGGTCTGTGCATTGACCAGTGTACCAGCTGTCATGACCTTGCGAGCGAACAGAGCCTTCGTAACTTCGTGGCCGATCTCGTCTGTCGGGAATTCCATACAGATCAGCATGCCAGCGCCTCTGGATGTGGTCAGGACCTTCGGATACTTCTCATGCAGCTTCTGCAGTCCTTCCAGATACTTCTTGCCCTTAGCTGCGGACAGTGCCGGCAGATCGTTCTCGAGCATGTATCTGATGGTGGAAATGAATGCTGCGCAAGCCAGCGGGTTGCCGCCGAATGTCGGGGATCCCAGGATCCACGGATTCTCGAACATCTTGCCTTCTGTTCCTGTGCCAACACCGGACTTCTCATATGTCCACGGACGAGCGATGATACCTGTGATCGGTACCAGACCACCGGAGGAAGCCTTACCATAAGTCATGATATCCGGGCAAACTCCTTCATGATCGCATCTCCACATCGTGCCTGTACGTCCAAGACCTACCTGGATCTCGTCGAAGATCAGAGCTACGCCGTGCTCGTCGCAGATCTCTCTCAGTGCCTTGAGGTATCCATCTGGCGGAATCATAACGCCAGCTTCGCCCTGGATCGGCTCTACGATGACAGCCGCGACCTTCTCGCCGACAGCTTCCAGGTTCTCGATAGCAACTTTTGTAGCCTCAGCATCGCCGAACTTCACGTGCTGTACCTGCTGAATCATCGGAATGTAGTCTTCTCTGTAAGCGCCCTTGCCGCCCATGGAGATAGCACCCATGGATTTGCCGTGGAATGCGCC
>JAFRLD010000165.1 GCA_017431395.1 Bacillota bacterium
CGGGACTTCCGGCCTTGAAGAAGCGGATTGTACGCTGGAGGTCGTGACTCCACTGGTACGGGCGAGCATGGATGAACGTGGATATACGGCGCCGCTGTTTCAGGTCGAAGGCCGGATGTTTGTCAGAGAAGACGGGGAAGCAGCAGACCCCATGAAGGTTTTGGTACTGTCGGAGAGAATGACGGATGCCAGGCTTTCAGCCCTGTCATACAGAGATAAAAAGATCGCGGCGGAGACGGTCAAGACGATGCAGGAACTTATAGAAGGGGCCAAACAGTCGGGAACGGATGGGCTGATCGGGGATTTCGGATCGATACAGGCGGCCCTGCTGCAGGCGGATCTGCAGAACGCATATCTGCCATCCGAAAAGGCGCTATATCATTGTAATGCCTGTATTCTTGTGGATGACAGTGAGGCGACCCTCTGCGATATCCTGAACCAATGCATCCATAGCTGTGATAGACATAATCTTAGTTATGAAATGAGCCAGAAATGGCTGGACGGGAGCGGCCCTCTGTTCATGGAACGGACGCAGGCGACCTCATTTATCCCTGCGCTGATCGTGATCCTTTCTGTGTTGATCGCTTTCTTCATGTATTATCTGACGAACCGGAGCATGTATCAGGAGCTGAGTGACCGGATGGACCGGATCACCGAGAGCAGGAACGAGATGCAGACCACATTCCATGGCGTTGGATACTATATGGCGGAGCTTTCGACCGGCGGGGAGATCATGGACCTGAACCGGGCCTTCGCGGAGGATCTCAAAACATCTGCCCTGCACCGAAGGATATGGGATGTGCTGGAGTTGGATGAGGATGGTCTGGAACACGTTCGTCAGATGGTGCAGCACGCGGCGGAAGGAAAACAGGACCCGCGGTATGAGACCAATATCGGCAAAAAAACCTTTGTTATAGATGTGTTCCCGGTCGAGGGTGCCCGGGGAGAGGTGGGCCAGCTTTTGTTCATGGCCATCGATGTGACGGAAGAACGTATGGCGAAGCGGCAGATGCTGCAGGATAACAAGATGATCGCGATCGGACAGCTGGCGGCAGGCGTTGCCCATGAGATCAGAAATCCTCTGGGGATCATCCGCAACTACTGTTATGTGTTAAAGACCATGGAGGATGAAGAGATCCGGGCCAAGGCCATCGAAGAAATAGAGAATGCGGTGGAGGTCTCCGGTGGGATCATCAACGAGCTGCTGGATTTCTCGAGGATCTCGCCGGGCAGGGTGGAGATGATCGATGTCGAAGAGCATATAAGGACGCTCCTGTCGCTGAATGAGGCGGCCTTCCGGACCGGTAACATAGAGTTCGAGATCGTCTGTCCGGAGCCTGTCCGGACGTATATCGCCAGAGAACCTTTTGACATGATCCTGCTGAACCTGGTGAAAAACGCTTCAGACGCGATCGCTGCCAAGCAGGTGACTGCAGCTGAGGCGGGGGAGGATGAAGCAGAGGAGGCAGCCTCTGATGCTGCGGGACGGATCACGATCACGATCCTGCGCACGGGGGAAGATGCATTCACGATCGATGTGACAGATACCGGCACCGGGATCCCGGAGGAGGCTTTGGAGGAGATCTTCAATCCATTCTTCACGACCAAGGGGAATCAGGGGACCGGACTCGGGCTGTATATCGTCTACAGTGAGACCGAGAAGCTGGAGGGAGAAATAGATGTGAGCAGCAAGACCGGCGAGGGAACGACGTTCCATTTGAGCCTGCCGGTCAAGACGCAGCCAGAGAAGGAGGAAGTGTGATGCCCAGAGAATTTATGAAGATCCTCGTTGTGGATGATGAGCAGAATTACCGGGATGTTCTGAAAATGATCCTGACGGCCAAAGGATATACCGTGGATACCGCCGGCAACGGCAGGGAAGCGCTGGAGCATTTGGAGAAAGAATCCTTCGATGTCGTCGTCTCAGACTTGAAAATGCCGGAGCTCGACGGGTTTGGCCTTTTGAAGGAGATCCGCCGGCTGGAATACGATACCGAGGTCATCATCCTGACGGCGTTTGGCACCATTGAGAAGGCAGTAGAGACCATGAAAGCAGGGGCATATACGTATGTCACTAAGGGCAATGACCCGGAGGAGCTTCTTATTGAGATCGGGAAGATCGGCGAGATGCGGCGGATCAGCCGTAATAACCGCCTGCTCCGTGAGAAGATGGGCGGCGCATATATGATGGGGAGCCGGAACGATCGTTTCAACCAGATGATGAAGCTTGCCCAGCGCGCTGCGGAGAGCGATTCCAATATCCTGATCCTGGGAGAATCCGGCAGCGGCAAAGAGGTCCTGGCATCCTTTATCCATGGCCGCAGCAGCCGCGCACGCGAGAATTTCATGGAGCTGAACTGTCAGAGTATCTCCGAATCCATCCTCGAGTCGGAGCTTTTTGGCCATGAGAAGGGTGCTTTCACCGGGGCAGACAAGCGCCGCATCGGATACTTCGAATCAGCACATGGCGGGACGCTGTTCCTGGATGAGATCGGGGGCATCTCTTTGAACCTGCAGTCGAAGCTCCTGCGCGCCATCGAAAACAAAAAAATCTACAGGCTCGGCAGCAGCAACCAGATCAGCGTCGATTTCCGCCTGATCACTGCGACTAACCGTGACCTTAAGAGCGATATGGAAGCAGGACTCTTTCGCAGTGACCTGTTCTACCGGATCAGCACCATCGTGCTGGAGATCCCGCCGCTGCGCGAGCGAAAGGAAGACATCCCGCTGTTTATCGATTACTTCGTTTCCAAATACGCAAGCGAAATGAAAAAAGAGCAGGTCAGCATCGACCCGGATGTTCGCGAGGTCCTCGAAAACTACGACTACCCCGGCAATATCCGTGAGATGAAGAACCTCATCGAGCGTCTTCTGGTGCTTTCCGATCGCGGGGAGATCCGGGCGGAGTATCTGCCGATGGATCTGAGTTCGAAGATGGCGGAGCGCAGGGGTGGCGCTGGCAGCTCAGACAAAGGCTGGTCCGACCATGCGGACGGCACGAAGCTGGATTTCGCCGGCTCCCTGAAGGAATACCGCAGCCAGGCCGAAAAAGCCTACATCGAAGATCTGCTGCAGCGCTATCCGAACGACATGAACCAGGTTGCAGAGACCCTCTCCATCTCACGCCGGCAGCTCTTCAACAAGATGGTGGAATACGGGCTCAAATAAGGGGTACTGCATGCGAAAGCTGAAGGCCAGCTTTTGCATGCCGGAAGACCAGCGGTAGACCTTTCGTTGAATTGACGGGGTTGCCAAAGAATATTTTTTTTGGTATTATTTACATACATGTGAACTTGTTTCACACGGTATCGTATTAAAGTTTTAAAAGAGGAGAGAGGAAATGCTTAACGGAATTGATCAAGGCGTACTGGCGGTCAGTAATATTCTGTACCAGCCATGGTTCGTCCCACTCATCCTGATCGCAGGCGGGATCTATCTGACATTCAGATGCGGATTCATGCAGATCGGGATGTTCAAGGAGGCCTGCAAGGTGATCACCGAGAAACCGCACGAAGGCGGTGTATCATCCTTCGGTGCACTGATGGTCTCCACCGCTTCCCGTGTAGGTACGGGAAACATCATCGGCGTAGCCACTGCCATCATCTGCGGAGGTCCGGGAGCGATCTTCTGGATGTGGATCACCGCATTCTTCGGAGGAGCATCCGCATTCGTAGAGTCTACGCTGGCACAGATCTTTAAGAAAAAAGATGATGATGGCACATCTAAGGGTGGTCCGGCATTC
This sequence comes from Bacillota bacterium, assembly GCA_017431395.1. Classification (GTDB taxonomy): domain Bacteria; phylum Bacillota; class Clostridia; order Peptostreptococcales; family Anaerovoracaceae; genus Lentihominibacter. Next base: position 3,743 of record JAFRLD010000165.1, read on the forward strand.
TATATGAGAGATGCTCTGGGACAGAGATGGCTCGGTGTCATCTTCTCGATCCTGATCATCTTCACTTATATGGTCGGATACAACATGCTGGCAGCGTATAACTTCCAGTCCACCTTCAAAACCTATGACTTCTACAATGAGTCATCGACACCTGTGATCATCGGCGTGATCCTGGCCGTCCTCTTCGGCGCGGTCGTTCTGGGCGGTGCGAAGCGGCTGATCAAGGTCACAGAGGTCCTGGTACCGGTGATGGGCATCATGTACGTACTCGTATCTCTGATCGTACTGGCCATCAACATCCCGAATCTGGGGCACATGTTCGGAATGATCTTCGCGAGCGCTTTTGATTTCAAGGCGATCTTCGGCGGATTCGCGGGATCCTGCATCATGTACGGTGTCAAGAGAGGCCTGTACTCCAATGAGGCTGGTATGGGTTCTGCTCCGAACGCTGCGGCAAGAGCGGACGTCTCCCATCCGGCGAAGCAGGGCATGGTCCAGATGCTGTCCGTCTTCATCGACACGCTGCTGATCTGTACGGCGACCGCGTTCATGTGCATGTCCACGATGACAGACGCTTCGGCTTACAACCTTGAGAGCGGTCCGGAAGCGGCTTCTTATGTACAGGATTCCCTGGCTTCCGTCTTTGGCGAATTCGGCCCGACCTTCATCGTGATCGCGATGGCATTCTTCGCCTTCACCACACTGATCGGTAACTATTCCTACTGCGAAGGCTGTTATGAGTTCATCATCAACAGAGAAGCGACCCATGGGGAACTGATCGTCATGCGGATCATCGCGGCGGTCCTGGTATTCCTCGGTTCAGTTGCGTCCGCCGGTCTGGTATGGGATATCGCGGATATGATGCAGGGCCTGATGGTCGTGACCAACGTACCGTCGATCCTGATCCTGGGCGGCATCGCTTTCAAGTGTCTGGATGACTACAAGAAGCAGATGCGGCAGGGCATCAACCCGATCTTCAAGGCGAAGGACATTGGTCTGAAGCAGAAGACAGATTATTGGAATTGATTATTTATCGCTGCGAAAGCAGGTCAGGCTTCGGCCCGGTCTGCTTTTTTGTTGTAGTCAAATATTAGACAAATTGTGGGGAAACAAATAAAAAACGGCTACATCAAAAGATTGATTCGGAATAAATTATTTTATATAATATTTTATAACTTTTTATATCTTTATTATCGATTATTAAGAAGGAGAAACCGCAATGAGTGAACAGCAACAGCTGCAGGGTGTTGCCGGTCTTAAGAAACATGATATCAAGGTTTCGGGGATCGTCTTCATGCTGTATTGTCTGGTCGCTGCC
>JAFRLD010000166.1 GCA_017431395.1 Bacillota bacterium
ATTGGGCTGCTCCGTTCCGCCCTCCGCGAGACCTGCCGCATCGTTCGGCGCATCCCCGCGGGCTTCCTGCGCCCGCAGCGCCAGCCCTTCCAGACTGGACACAGCGATGCATGGGATGTTCAGGATCTGCGCGAGCGCCCGGGCCGTCGACACTCCGATACGGATCCCTGTGAAGGATCCCGGTCCATGGGAAACCGCGACCGCTGTGAGGTCCCCGGCCTTAAGGCCATTCTCCTTCAGGATCTGATCGATCTGCGGCGTCAGGTTCTGCAGATGTGAGAACCGGTCGCTGCCATGGATGACTCCAAGGATCCGGACCGCACCGGCTTCGGGAGTACCGGCTGTGGCTCCAGTAGCACCGGCTACAGCCTCAGACGCTCCCGCGATGCCGGCTCCAGCCGCCGCGTCCTCTGCCTGCAGCAGCGCGACCGACGCGAATGCTCCTGTTGTCTCTATCGCTAATAAGTACATGTGTAGATCCGCTCCTCTTCGTTTTGTCCGTAGGCAATGCTGATCCTGAGGGCATCTTCCGGGATCAGTTCATCGATCAGGTCCGCCCACTCGACCACACACACGCCGTCTCCAAAAAAGTACTCCTCGTACCCAAGCTCATACATTTCCTCGACATCCCCGATCCGGTAGACGTCAAAATGAAACAGCGGCAGTCTGCCGCTTCGATATTCCTTCACGATCGTAAACGTTGGGCTCGTGACCGTCTCGCTGATCCCAAGCCCTCTCGCGATGGCTTTCGTCAGGGTCGTCTTGCCCGCACCTAAATCCCCGGTCAGTGCGATGACCTGCCCGGGGCGAGCTTCCCGGCCGAGCCGGATCCCATATGCTTCTACCTCCTGCTCGCTGCGCAGGAGTTTCGTCTCTGTCGTCATGTTTCTCGTTTCTTTCGCTTCCGTCTCTTCGGTCCTGCCATCTAGCGGTGCAGGAATCCGGAGATCCTCTTATATACCAGGAAGGTCACCAGTCCATTGATCCCCGCTTTGATCGCATTGAATCCCGCGATAAACGGCATCAGCTGCCAGACGACCGACCGCGGAACGCCCATGAAGATCGGTGTGATCACCATGTTGGCCCCGATCATGATGATCGTCATCGCGATGACACCGCAGATCAAGCCGATGATCGCGCTCTTTCTCGACTTGTTCCGGCTATAGATCAGCCCTGCCGTGATGACCAGAGCGCTGGTCGCTATGATATGCATCAGGATCCCATATACCCCGCTGGCCGCGCTGACCGTCACCCCCTGGATGATGGACGTGACCACCGTCAGGAGCACTCCTGCCAGCGGTCCGAACGCGAAGGTCCCGATCAGGATCGGAATGTCCGCCGGATCATACTCCAGGAAAGCCACTGCCGGGAAGATCGGGAAGTGGATCAGATATACAAGGACTACGGAAATCGCCACCAGCATACCCATCTTGGCAAGTCTCGCCGCAGGATTCACCGGTCGGTTCGTTGTGTTTGGTTCTGTCTCGTTCATTTTATGGATCGACTCTCTCATTCTTTGAAACTACGTGCTTTGGCCGCTATCGGGCCTGCCTTTGAATTATACCTATCATCGGGCGCTGTGTCAACGAGCGTGTCCGGGCAGGCAGGCCCGCCGGTTCCCTTTGACAGGTCCGCCCCGGCCGTGTCATAATCCATATATGAGCAATTTGATCCAGCACACAACAGAATTGGCGATGCACATCGCGAGCGATTACGTGAAGCCGGGGGATATCGTGATCGACGCGACCTGCGGCAACGGCCATGACACCCTGCGGCTGGCAGAGATGCGGCCCGGGCATCTGTATGCCTTCGATCTACAGCCGGACGCGGTCAGGAAGACTCGCGAACTGCTTGAACGCGAGGGTTTTGGCGAAGAGCTGGCCCCTGGCGGGAGCATCACCATCACCTGCCTCGGACATGAGCATATGACGGAGTTCTTCCGGGAACAGGGGCCCTGCGGCAATACCGGGCCGGAAGATCGATCCGCGGGCCCGGCCGCTCCAGGCTTCGCCTCCGTCATCCTCTTTAATCTGGGCTATCTTCCCGGCGGGGACAAACAGCTGACGACCCGGGCCGAAACGACGCTGGAGGCTGCAAAGGCTGGCCAGCTTTTGCTTAAAAAAGACGGGCTCCTCTGCATCACCATGTACAGCGGCCACCCGGAGGGAGCCGAAGAAAAACGAGCCCTTCTGGCTTTCGCCGAAGGACTCGATTCGAAATGCTGGCACGTAGGTTATATCCGCATGCTCAATCAGAAAAACGATCCGCCGGAGATCCTGCTGATCTCCCGTAAGCGCTGACCGTGGGCCTGCAGGTCCTAGCCTGCGTCTCCAGATCTATTTGAACACGACTGTGACCTTCTGATTCTTCACCACATTCTTGAGTGTGAACGAATATTTGGATCCTTTTACTATGACTTTCATGGTGCTGGATCCGACTTTGATGGTCTTGATCTTGTGCCCCTTAGCCGCCTTGACCGTGATCTTCACATTGCTTCCCGGAACATAGGAGCCGGCACCTTTGACCGTGCCCTTACCTTTTTTCTTTACGGTGACCTTCACGAGGTTGCTGGCCGTAGCCTTGGCCTTATAGACCTTTTCCCCGTCGAATCCGTACAGGGCACTGCCGACGCTGATACCATCGATCTGGTTGCTGTCCAGGCTCGAAGCGAAGTTGTATCCAGTATCCGCATAGGCGTCCGCTGCTGCGTCATATACGAAGGTGTCTCCATAGTCCGCTGCCGGAACTCCGAAATAGACCAGACCGTTCTTCACGGCTCCGATGGTGGCGGCATGGGTCTGATACTGCTGGCCGCCTCTGGTAACGGTGTCTTCCACCGTCAAAGGCGCAATGTTCTTCGCTGCCTCGATGGAGGAGACCTTCCAGGTCTTGCCGTTAAAGATCATGTTCGCAGGGAAGTGGAAGTCCGCTTCATCCGCATCGGTGCTCAGCGGTGTGTCATAGCCAAGCGTATAGATCAGCTTGCTTCCGCTCTGCAGGGCCTCGCCACCCGCTCTCACCTGTGGCAGCGGAGCTGTGGATGCCCAGCGTTTCTTGCCTTTCTTAGAAGGATCAAAGGTCATGATCTGGTCGGTCAGACCCTTTGACTCATAGCTATAACCACCCATGAAGTAGAGTTTGCCGTTATATGAAGCCATCGTGTAATCAACGGTCTTCTCCAGCTCCGAAGGAAGCTTGCCGAGATTCTTCACCTTACCGGATTTCACATCGACACTGATCAGGCGGAATTCTCCGGAGTAGATCGCCAGATTCGGGTTATACTCCTCGCCGTCCTCGTCCTCATCTTCATCGCTGGCATATACGACGGGATTTCCTCCCTTGTTACGACTGAAGAACCAGAAATCGTCATCATCCGCCACTTCAGATTCATCCGCTTCACCATACTCGATCACGGCGTAGAGTTTCCCGTTCATGTAGGCAAGATCCTCACCGATACTCATTGCGTATCTGGCATTTCTGTTCTGCTGCTTGCCGAAGAGTTTCTTGACATCGATCTCCCCAATGTTGTCGACGCCCTGCTTGATCTTCTTCGTATCCAGCTTCACGACGCCGGGGCCATACGGATCAATGGCGTAGATATACCGTCCATCCGTGGCCATCGGCCCTGCCGGAAGTTCATCCGTTGCGTCCTTGACCTCACTGTAGACCTTCTTGCCCTTGACCATGTACTGGTTGGATTTCGTCGCGGCTCTGCCGTTAAATCCGGTGAGCCGGATCGTCTCAACGTTATTGATCCATCCATCGTCCTGAAGGACGACCTCGTTATCGCTTGCAGAAAGGATCGTCGCGGTCTGCAGATGGTCTTTATCCGGTCCGATCTCTGCGGTAAGCCCTGTCGATGGGTTCAGGCCGGATCCAGTGACTGTGATCGTTCCTTTTTCCTGATCGACACGGATCGTCCCGATTCGGGGCGACATCTCCGCAGGCCTCTTCGTGAAGTCGATCGCACCTTTCTGCATGACCGGAAGGCCTTCATCTCTGGTCATGGAGGTGACCTCATTGATCAGCGTCTCAGGGTTGAACTCGCCGGATTCCTTCTGCAGTTCCTCTGCCTTCAAAGCAACCGTTCCGGAGATAAACGGCGTTGCCATGGATGTTCCGCTGTAATAATCATACTTGCCGAACAGAGATGCGACCGGGCGGCCTTCCTGCTCCTGCAGGGAGAGTCCCATGTCATCCAGACGCACATGCATCGATCCGTTATCATATGCGTAGAGGAGCAGGACGATCTGCCGCTTCAGATCTTTGTCCTTCGCCTCCTTGACCGCTTCACGGCCCATCATCTGAAAATTCATGTGATCCCAGTTATCCGGCTCATCCGTAAACAGGTACGAGTATGCCTGGAGCGGCAGGTCCCCGAGCGTTTCGATATTTAACGCGTCCTCCTGAGTGATATCCAGGATCCCGAAAATACCGCCTTCATCTTTCGAAGCGTAAGCCTCTCCCATAACGCTATAGTAAGGGCCTTCTTTAGATGCGGCATCGATCTCATATGGAATGGATACGCAGATCAGGTCATCTACCTTCGCATTCTCAACATCGATCTGGAGGGCGTGGCCGCTCTCATCAAGGAAGCCTCCATCCGCGATCTTGAAGCTGACCTCCGGCTTATCTTCTCCTGCTACATACGGCTCTCCGTTCAGATAGAGCGATGCTCCGAGGGTCTCAGGGCTTCCCCATCCATCCGCCGGTTCCGTTTCGTAATCGTTAAAGTGCTCCGAGACAGTCGCCTGCTCGCTTCCGTAGATCCCCGGATTGTAACAGTCATAGGATACGGTCGAGAGGATGTCCGCGCCGGGAGCTGCCAGATCTACCGTTTCCTCCCCATAATTGGAGAAGGAGGCCAGCTTGCCGGCATTGTTCGTCGCCGCTACGCTGATCAGATATGGACTGTCGACATTACATGGATAATCCTCCACTTCATCATTATCGGATGCCGCATTGCCTGCAGCGCAGACCGTGAGCGCACCCTTCTCACCAAGGATGGTGACCAGTTCCTCGAAGATATCGCTGTAATCGCCGCCGCCCCAGGAATTGTTGATCGCCTGTACCGGCTCCCCGAGATCGATCGCCTTATTGATATAATTGTAGGCCGCGACTTCATGAGACATAAATGCGCTGCCATCCGCATCCAGGATCCGCAGTGCCATGATCTTAATGTTCTGGTTCACACCGCTGATACCGATCCCGTTGTTTCCGGTCGCGCCGAGGATCCCGGCACAGTGCGATCCGTGGCCGTTCTCATCCATCGGGTCATCATCGCCCGCGATAAAATCGAATCCGTATTCTCCCTTCAGGACCGGATAGTGGTCATTATGCCACATGTTCGGTGCCAGATCCGGGTGGGTGTAGTCTACGCCCGTATCAACGACCGCCACGATCCGTTCAGACCCGGTGATCCCCTGGTCCCAGAACGCCCCGATATTGGACGCGGTCGTGCTGTATTCCGGAGTTCCTTCCGCACCGCCCTGCATGCTCCACTGGCGGGGGAAATACGGATCATTCACGCTGCATGCGTGGATCCGGTAGTTTGGCTCTGCATAGAGGACGTCTTTTCTGGCCTGCATTCTCGCGATCAGTTCCTCTGTCGAAAGCGTCTTTGACTTCACCAGGGCGACCCCTCTATAGGTCTTTGACCCGGCGGGTTTCGCGCTTCCTTTGAGCATCTTCGCCTTGCCGTCTTCGGACACCGTCATCTGCGGGCCGGCCTCAAACGACCAAAGATCTTCGATCACGACGTCCGCTACGGCACTGCTACCGGAGCGGAGACTTTTTTTGGCCTCGCTCTTTGTCAGCTTCTTCGTCGTTTTGAACATCACGAGGGCCGCGTTCGGCATATATTCCTGCCCGCCGTCCTCCTGCAGCACCGCCGGCGCATTCGATAGGCTGGGTCCGTCCGGATGGCCTGCCGCCGGCCCATTCGCCGCATAGACACAGGTCCCTCCTGTGAGGGCGAATGCCGCGATGATCATCAGGATAATCCACTGTCTGAATCTTGTTCTCATACCTGCTCCTTTCCCCGGCCCTTGCGGGCCTGCTGTCTCTACTCGGTCCAGATTCGATACTGTCCCTTCCCGACCGGCTCCCAATCGTCATCTACCCGGAGCCCGCGCAGGTTGTTCTCCAATGCGCGGATCACTCCACTGTGCGTCACGATGATCACATTGCGAGCGTAATCGTCCTCCAGTATATCACGCAACGCTGCCACTGTGCGGTATTGCATATCATAAAAATTCTCCGAATGGTTTCCCGTCTTGAACGTGAACAGGTCCCTGCCCCGTCTCTCATAAGCTTCCGGCTCCGTCTCCCGGATCTCCCGGATCGGGCGTCCGTCCCAGGGTCCGAGGTCGATCTCTCTAAGCCCCTGCAAAGGCTGGACCTCCACATATATCCGGTCCCTGCGATAAGCCTCATTGATGCATTCCGCGATGATCTCCGCGGTCTCTACCGCCCTGCTAAGATCGCTGCAATAGATCCGCTCGATGGCGGGAAGCGGCTCCCTGCCAAGGGAAACGCCGGGGATATAATTCTTCTCCGCGGCCACATCCGGCTCGATCAGCTCCGCGAGCTGTTCACCTAAAGCCTTCGCCCGCTCCCGGCCTTCGTCTGACAGTGGCACGTCATACTGCCCGATGAACATGGGCTCCTCGTGCTGCTGCGTCTCGCCGTGCCGCACCAGAAGGATCCTTTTCATGGAGGACAGGACCTCCAGCTTCTCCCGTTTGAACCCGTGGGCTACGAAGCGCTGGATCTCCTCATAGTGCTCCGGCGTATCCATGTCGAGCAGGATCTCTTCGTCCGGGACCGGCACGCGTACCATCTGGTCCCATGCTTTGTCGGTGATGGCCTTCAGGCCGCCGTCACCATCGTAGGAGAGGATCTCCTGGATCCGCCCTGCGGGAACCAGCAAAGGATGGCCCTTCTTGCCCTCGAACGTCGGCACGAAAAACCGGCAGGCCGCTTCCGGAGCATCCGCCGCATCTGCATTCCCTGCGGCCGGAGCATCCGCATCCGCCGCCGTCATCAGCTCCCGGATCGCCCGGATGGTGATCAGCGGGCAGTCCACCGGCACGAGGAAATATCCTCTTTTGTCCGGGAAGGCCTGTCCAGCCTTTGCGAGACCCGCCTGAATGGATGAAAACATGCCCTGCGCGAAATCTTCGTTATAACTCTCTGTCAAATGCAGCCGTTCGATCTCCTCCTGCAGCTTCTCGCGCTGGTGCCCTGTGACGATCACGATGTCACGGATGCCTGCGCTGTGAAGCATCTCGGCAAGCCCTGTGAGCGCCGGCCGCCCGTCCACAGGAAGAAGCGGTTTGAAATCGTTCATCCGGGATGAATAGCCTGCCGCAAGGATCACCGCCCCATAGCGGGACGGATCTGCTGCCCTCGTATAACCTATATTCATATGGTCTTCTCTCCCCTGTCTGTCGTTTTATGCGTGCAAAAGCGCCTTGCTGTCCTGCTTCTCCTCTTCCGGCGTTAATTGCGAGCGGACCTGAATGATCTCCGCCGCGATGCTGACGCCGATCTCCTCCGGTGTCTCGGAGCCGATCTCAAGACCGATCGGAGCATGGACCTGTGCCAGGGCCTCTTCGCTCACGCCCTCTTCCCGCAAAGTCTCATACAGCAGGTTGTTCTTTCTCCTGCTGCCGATCATTCCGAGATAGGCGTGGGGTTTGTTCAGGGCCTGCCGGAGCACGGTCAGATCGCCCTTGTGTCCTCTGGTAACGATGATCAGATAGCTGTCCTCATCCGGCTCGATCTCATCGAAGCAGTGCTCGAAATCGCTGCATACGATGATGCCCGCCGCTTCCGGGAAGCGCTCCGCATTGGCGTACTCTGCCCGGTCATCGATGATATAGGTGTCGAAGTCGATATGACGGAGCACCGGATCGAGGGCTTTCGCCACATGGCCGCCGCCGAAGATATATGCCTTGCTCTTTACCTTGAACTCCTCCACGAAGTTGCCCGGATCTGCCGCGCTGATGTAATCGATCTGGATGGTCGCATCCCCGCCGCAGCCCATTTCGAGGGCGCCCTTGTCTTTTTGCTTCTCATCGAGGATGAATTCGTAAGTCTTGCTTTTTTCTTTTGTCTGGAGCATCTCCCGGCAAAGCTTCTCCGTCTC
>JAFRLD010000167.1 GCA_017431395.1 Bacillota bacterium
GAAGGGCTGAAGCAGATGATCGACACCTATGGGCTGACGCAGGAGCAGGTCTCCCGGGGCGTCGGCAAGAGCAGGCCATATATCACCAACAGCCTGCGGCTTCTCAAACTTCCTCCTAAGATCCGGTATCTGACAGCAGATGGCAGCCTTTCCATGGGACATGCCAGAGCGCTGGCGGCGGTCAAGGATGAGAAGCGCCAGATCGAACTGGCGGAGCGCGTGGTCAGCGAAGGACTCTCCGTCCGGCAGATCGAAAAGCTGGCCCAGGAGAGCGGTAAAACTTCCGCCAAACGAAAACCCAGAAAGACCAAGAGCGCCGATGAAAAGCGGGTGGAAATGGAGCTGAGGGAGGCCCTCGGCACGAAAGTCAGCCTGCAGAGAAAGGGCGCCAGGGGCAAGATCGAGATCGAATTTTTCAATGGAGAAGAAATGGAGCGGCTGATCGACCTCCTGAGATCCATCAAATAGCTGCCCGGACAGAGGTTGTTTCACGTGAAACAGTATCCATATACGATAAAATGCAAACAGTGCGGCAAAGAGTGGCATTACGAACAGTTCACCTGCTATATGCAGAAGATCAATGCGTTCCACTGCAACTGCGGCGGCACACTGGAAGTTGTTAAAAATAGTGTTAATGATACAGAAAGAGGTAAGACTATGGAAAGAAATGTAGGAACCATTTCAAGAGGAATCCGGTGCCCGATCATTCGAGAAGGCGATGACCTGGCGAAGATCGTTGTAGACAGTGTTCTGACCGCAGGCCAGACCGATGGCTTCGAGCTCCGGGACAGAGACATCATCTGCGTGACGGAGTCCGTCGTGGCGAGAGCACAGGGCAACTATGCTTCCGTGGACGCGATCGCAGCGGATGTGAAGGCGAAACTCGGAGGAGAGACGATCGGCGTGATTTTCCCGATCCTTTCGAGAAACCGTTTCGCGATCTGCCTGCGCGGCATCGCGAAGGGAGCGAAGAAGATCGTCCTGATGCTCAGCTACCCGAGCGATGAAGTAGGGAACGAGCTTGTTCCTCTCGACCGTGTCGAAGAAGCCGGAGTGAATCCATACAGTGATGTTCTGAGCCTTGAAAAATACAGGGAACTGTTCGGAGAGAACAGACACCCGTTCACCGGTGTGGACTATGTTCAGTACTACGGTGATCTCATCCGCGAGTGCGGTGCAGAGGTGGAGATCATCTTCGCCAATCATCCGCAGATGGTTCTGGACTACACTAAGAATGTCCTGACCTGCGACATCCACACCAGAGCCCGCACGAAGAGGATCCTGAAGGAACACGGTGCAGAGGTGGTTTGCGGACTGGATGATATCCTGACCGAGACCGTGGATGGCAGCGGCTACAATTCCAGATACGGCCTGCTCGGCTCCAACAAAGCGACCGAAGACAGCGTCAAGCTGTTCCCTGAGGACGCCCAGCCGCTGGTGGACGAGATCCAGTCACAGGTAAAGGAAAAAACTGGAAAGAACGTTGAGGTCATGGTTTACGGCGATGGAGCATTCAAGGATCCGGTTGGCAAAATCTGGGAACTGGCAGATCCGAGCGTAGGCGTCGCATGGACGAAGGGCCTGGAAGGCACTCCGAACGAGCTGAAGCTCAAGTATCTGGCGGACAATGATTTCGCGCATCTGTCCGGAGAAGACCTCAAGGACGCGATCTCCGGCAGGATCAAGGAGAAGGATGGCAGCAGCCTGGTCGGCAAGATGGAATCCGAAGGAACCACACCGCGGCAGCTGACCGACCTGATCGGCTCCCTCTGCGATCTGACCAGCGGATCCGGCGATAAGGGCACCCCGGTCGTATTCATCCAGGGGTATTTCGACAATTACACCTCCGAATAACCGGCGTCAGGAATTCCAGACCCACCTTAGATCAGAGGAGATCAAAACGGTCGACGATATTGAGCGGGGACGATAGCAGTTCCCGCTTTTTTATTGCGGAAAGCCGCTTGATGGCCGCTTCCCGCTGAAGGGCTTCGTTTCTGTCACCGGCAAGTTCGAGATAGACGGGCTGCACGGGCAGCCTGCTGCGGGTATATTTACCGCCTTTGCCGGAGGCGTGGGAGGCCAGCCTTTGCATGAAGTCGTTGGTCCAGCCGGTATAGAGGGACCCGTCGCGGCACTCTAACATATAGACGACGGGCTGCCCCTTGAGATGTTTCGCAGAGGGTTTGTAGGACATGATGCCTCCTGGTTTTATTTCACGAATTCTATGAAAATTATATCATACGAATCCAATCTGTGATACAATGACTATGTATGAGAATCACGGTGAAAACCGCAGAAAATACACGAAAAGGAGATTGCACATGAACAAAAATATCACAGATACCATTGTTTACATCGGAGCGAACGATCATGACGTAGACCTCTTCGAGGGCCAGTACATCGTGCCGAACGGCATGGCGTACAATTCCTACGCGATCATCGACAACAAGATCGCGATCATGGATACCATCGATAAGAGCAAGACCCAGGAGTGGCTGCAGAACATCGAACTGGCACTGCGGGGCGTTGCGCCGGATTATCTGGTGGTCCAGCACATGGAGCCGGATCATTCCGCGTCCATCCAGGCGTTTATGGAGAAATATCCGAAGGCGACCGTCGTCGGCAATAAGAAGACGTTCACCATGATCGCACAGTTCTTCCCGAATATCGAGATCAGCAAGAGCGTGATGGTTGAGAACGGGGACGTGCTGGATCTGGGCAAGCACAAGCTGAACTTCGTGTTCGCGCCGATGGTCCACTGGCCGGAGGTCATGATGACCTATGAGCCTTCAGAGAAGATCCTGTTCTCCGCGGACGGTTTCGGCAAGTTCGGAGCCCTGGATGTAGAGGAAGACTGGGCCTGCGAGGCGAGACGCTATTACTTCGGCATCGTCGGCAAGTACGGCGCACAGGTCCAGGCAGTTCTGAAGAAGGCTGCTGCGCTTGAGATCGAGAAGATCCTGCCTTTGCACGGACCGATGCTCGAAGAGGACCTCGGATACTACATCGGACTGTATGACACATGGTCCAGCTATCTGGCGGAATCCGATGGTATCTTCATCGCTTATACATCCGTTTACGGCCACACGAAGGAAGCGGCGGAGATGCTGGCGGCGGAGCTCGAGGCCCGCGGCGTACCGAACGTGGAGATCAGCGACCTGGCAAGAGAAGACTGGGCGGAGTGTGTAGAGGATGCGTTCCGTTACGATAAGCTGGTCCTGGCCACCACCACCTATAATTCGGAGATCTTCCCATGGATGCGTCAGTTCATCGACCATCTGACCGAGCGCGGCTTCCAGAAGCGTACCGTGGCCTTCATCGAGAACGGCACATGGGCACCGACCGCAGCCAAGGTCATGAAGAAGATGTTCGATGGATCAAAGGACATCACCTTCGCGGAGAACACCGTGACGATCAAGTCCGCGCTGAACGAGGAAAGCACCGCACAGCTGATGGCCCTGGCAGACGAGCTGGCCGCAGACTATATCAAGCCGGATACCGAAGAAGAAGAGAAGAAGATCGATCCGACCGCCCTGTTCAAGATCGGCTATGGCATGTACGTCATCACATCCAATGATGGCAAGCGCGACAACGGCATGATCGGCAACACCGTGGCACAGGTCTCGAATGACCCGTCCCGCCTGATCGTCGGCATCAACAAGGCGAACTATTCCTGCGATATCATTCAGAAGAGCGGCGAAATGAACGTCTGCACCCTGAGCGAGCAGGCACCGTTCCAGATCTTCCAGCAGTTCGGATTCCAGTCCGGCCGTGACGTGGCGAAGTTCGCGGACTTCGATCACTTCGACCGTTCCGGCAACAAGCTGCCGTATCTGAACAAGTACGCCAACGGCTACATGTCCCTGAAGGTCTTCGATACCGTGGATACCGGCAGCCACATCATGTTCTTCTGTGACATCGTGGAGAGCGCGGTCCTGAACAGCGTACCGAGCATGTCCTACGACTTCTATCGCAAGAACGTGAAGCCTCGTCCGGCGGAGGAGGTCAAAGGCTGGGTATGCGATGTCTGCGGTTACGTCTATGAAGGCGAGAACCTGCCCGAAGACTTCATCTGCCCGCTGTGCAAGCACGGTGCGAGCGACTTCTCGAAGTTAGGATAAGATCAAAAGGATAAGACATGCAGTGCCTTCGGGCGCTGCATTGTTTTTTGAGTTGAGGATTTAAGGCGAAAGCATATGAAAAACACCAACGTCAGAACCATCGCAGCCATAACGATATTCGCAGTGATCATTGTGTTCACGTTGGGTTCGTTCGCGTTCTTTCGCAGTGCGAAATACATTAAAGCGGAGATCAACGAAAAGATCGGCAAGACCACAGAGGATTATGCCAGTGATTTCAGCGAATCCCTGAACCACATGGTTGGTCTGACAGACTCCCTGACAGCGTATGTCGATATCACGCTGGATAAAAAGGCGTTCAGTTCAGGGGACACGGCGTATATAGCAGAATACCGGGAGC
>JAFRLD010000168.1 GCA_017431395.1 Bacillota bacterium
ATGTATTTGAAGAGAGGGCTCTTCTCCCCCGGGAATGTGATGGCGTTCCAGCCGATATGCGGGATCTTATAATCTTCCGGGATCACGTCCGCGATCGGGCGCACGCTGCCCGGGATCAGGCCGAGGCCCTCATGCTCCCCGTATTCGTAGCTTTTATCGAGCAAAAGCTGCATCCCGAGGCAGATGCCCATGATCGGTTTGCCTTTCTCCGCTTCCCGCTTGACCAGGTCTGCCATGCCGGTGTCCCTGAGCTTGGCTGCCGCATCCTCGAACGCGCCTACGCCGGGAAGGATCACCTGGTCTGCGGCTGCGATCACTTCCTCATCGGAAGTGACGACAGCTTCTCTTCCGATCGCATCCAGTGAACTCTTCAGTGAAAACAGGTTGCCGACTCCGTAATCTATGATCGCTACCATCTTACAGCACCCCCTTTGTTGACGGAATCTCTTCTTTGAACGCCGGATCTATGCTCACGGCAGTCCGCATGCTCCGTGCCGCGGACTTGAATGCCCCCTCGATGATGTGGTGGGAATTCGTTCCCGCGAGCTGCCGGACATGCAGGTTGCACCGGGCATTCCTTACGAACCCAAGCCAGAATTCCTCTACGAGTTCCGTATCGAAACTGCCGACCTTCTCCGTAGGGATCTGCAGATCATACACCAGGCAGTCCCGCCCGGAGAAATCGACCGCGGTCAGGATCAGTGCTTCATCCATCGGCAGGATCATGTGCCCATAGCGCACGATGCCCTTCTTATCTCCCAGGGCCTGTGCGAACGCTTCGCCCAGCGCGATCCCGATATCTTCCGTCGTGTGGTGATCATCCACGTTCGTATCTCCCTGGCAGCTCACTTCGAGATCGAATCTGCCATGGGATGCGAACAGGGTCAGCATGTGATCTAAAAAACCCACGCCGGTATCGATCGTGCTCCTGCCGCTGCCGTCCAGATCCAGCACGAGCCGAATGTCTGTTTCTGCTGTTTTTCTGATGACTTCGCCTTTTCTCATCTTGTCTCCTCCAAAATGCTCCGAATCTCCCGGATCAGGATCTGCATGTTCTCCATGCTCCCGATCGTGATCCGTATATGATCGTTTATCCGCTCCGTCCCGAAATGACGGACCAGGACCCCCCGCTCCTTCAGCTTCAGATAGAGTTCCTCTCCTCCGATCTGCGGATGTCGGGCAAACAGGAAGTTCGCCGACGACGGGGTCTGGGTGAACCCGAGGTCTTTAAGTGCCTGCGCGGTCCATGCACGGATCTCGCAGACCTGTTCACATCTTTCTTTGATGAATTGTACGCGCTCCAGGCATCCGATCCCGGCTGCCTGCGTCATGGTATTGACGTTATATGGATTGGTCGAATATTTGATCGTATTCAGATCCGCGATCAGATCTTCACACCCGATCCCTACCCCAAGCCGCGCTCCTGCCATGGACCAGGCTTTTGAAAAAGTCTGGGTCACGAGCAGGTTCTCATATTCACTGATCATTGGAACTACGGTCTGCGCACCGAAATCCACGTAGGCTTCATCGATCACGACCACGTGATCCGGATTCGCCTGCAGGATCTGCTCGATCTCTTCTGCTCCCAGAGCGATCCCGGTATTCGCGTTCGGATTGGCCAGAATGATCGTACTGTCATTGTTCATATAATCTTCGAGATCTATGGTAAGATCCTCTTTTAGCGGGATCTGCCGGTACGGGATGTGATTCACCTGGGCGAACACCTGATAGAATCCGTAAGTGATGTCCGGAAAGATCACAGGGTTCTTCTCATCGCAAAAAGCCATGAACGCGAAATTCAGGATCTCATCCGACCCGTTGCCCGCCAGCACCTGCCTGCGGGAAACCCCGTAATACTCCGCCAGCTTCTGGGAAAGCACCTCACATTCCGGATCGTTATAGAGGTGCAGCTTCTTCGATGCCTGTGAGGCTCTGCGGATGGCGCAGTGGTCTACCGGAAACGGCGATTCATTGGTATTCAGTTTGATGTAGTTTCTGTCCTGGGGCTGCTCCCCGGGCGTATACGCTTCCAGCTCGCTATGTCTTTCACTGAAGAATCTGCTCATCCTTCTTCTCCTTCCACGATCTTTTCCAGTCCGCTCGTAACCGCTACGATCTCATCGTAGAGGAATTTGAAGCTCGATTTGTTGGCGATCAGACGCGCGCTGATGGGGGCAAAATACTCCACGACTTCCAGCTTGTTGGCGCGGAGCGTATTCCCCGTCTCCACGATGTCGACGATCACATCCGAGAGGCCCATGATCGGCGCCAGCTCGATCGAGCCGTTCAGGTGGATGATATCGATATCCCGGTCCATGGACGCATAATGGCTGCGCGCTATATTGCTGAACTTCGTAGCGACCCGCAGCGTCCGGCTCTGATTGTCCCGGAAGCCCTGCGGGGCTGCGACCGCCATGTTGCAGGTACCGGTCTTCAGATCCAAAAGCTCGTAAACATCCGGTTCTGTTTCCAGGATGATGTCCTTGCCGACGACTCCGATATCCGCTGCGCCGCGTTCCACATAAATAGCAACGTCCACCGGCTTCACCCAGAAAAACCGTACGCCGGTTTCCGGATTCTCGAAGACCAGCTTCCGATTCTTCTCGCGGATGGACGGGCACTCAAACCCCGCCTGCTCGAACATATCATAAACTTTATCTCCCAGCCTTCCTTTCGGGAGTGCGATATTAAGCATCTGCTTCAATGGTCGTCACCTCCCCGCCTTCCAGCCGCATGAGCGTCCGATATCTGAGTTTCTCCGGGATCCTCCGCTGCGCGAGGACCGTCTGTCCTGCTTTGGTCATCGTTCGGACCGCATCGTTGAGATCATGGATATCCGCGTCTTCATCATAGAGAAGCAGGACATCAATGTCGTATTCCTGTGTTTCCTCCAGCAGCCGCTCCAGCCGGTCCATATAGACGCCGAAGCCGATCGCGCCGGACTTTCTCTTCATCTTCTGCATGAGACGGTCGTATTGTCCGCCTGAGATCACGCAATCCGGGATCCCCCGGATGAATCCGTTAAATACGATGCCGTTATAATAGTTTACATCACTGACAACGGAGAAGTCCAGCCGGATCATGTCCCG
>JAFRLD010000169.1 GCA_017431395.1 Bacillota bacterium
CGAACCTGGCTGCTTCTGTACACGATGCATGGCTGGCGAATACGCCGGTCGTCGCACTGACCGGATTCAAGCCGGATTCGGGTCTGCAGAAGAGCGGGTATCAGGAATCCGATCACAGGGCTCATTTCTCCGGAGTGACCAAGTATAACCAGCAGACGGTCGATGAACAGCAGCTTCCGCATTTGCTCCGCCAGTGCTTCAGAGAAGCATCCACTGGCAAGCCTCGTCCGGTCCATCTGGATGTGATCGGTTATGCGGGTGAGATGGCAGAGAAGGCTGAGATGAGGGATGAATTCGTTCCGGAACCGGAATTCGGGCCATTCCCGGCGAAACGGACCGGCGCGGATCCGGAGACGATCCAGAAGGCCGCGGCACTGATCAACGAAGCGAAGAGACCGGTGATCGTTGCCGGAAGATGAGCGTATTTCTCGGATCCGGAGGGGAGATCTCTATATAAACTGGCCACAAAAGGCGACATTCCGGTCACGACCACCCCGGATGGCAAGACCACGATCGATGAAACGGATCCGCTGTGGTCAGGTGTCGTCGGAGGATACGGCATGGACTGCGCGAACCAGACCACTACGGCAGCGGATCTGGTGATCTACATCGGCTCCATGATCTCCGATCAGACGACGCTGAATTTCACGGCACCATCCAAGGATACCAAGATCCTGCAGATCGACATCGACGGCGCGGAACTCGGCAAGAATTATCCGAAGACCTACGGCGTTATGGGCGATGCGAAGACGGTCATGGATCAGCTGGAAGCGGTGATCGAAGAGAAGTCCCGCAACGAGTGGAGAGCGAAGGTAAAAGAATTCGTAGCTAAGGACCTGGCAAGATGGGATGCCAACGCGGAGCAGGGCGATGGTCCGATCCAGACGGGCTTCCTGTGCAAGACCTTCAGCGACATGCTTCCGGATGATGCCATCATATCCGCAGACACCGGATGGTCCGCGACCTGGGCATCCTGTACGTTCCGGACCAAGCCGACCCAGAAATTCATGAGAGCCGGCGGTTCCCTGGGATGGGGCTTCCCGGCAGCGATCGGCGCGAAGTGCGGTAACCCGGACAAACCGGTATTCGCATTCGTTGGAGACGGAGCTTTTTATTATCACCTCTCCGAACTGGAGACGGCGGTCCGTTACGGGATCAATGTGAATGTGATCCTCAATAACAACAGCCACTTCAACCAGTGCATACCGTATGTCGCGGAAGCTTACGTGGGCGATGAGGCAGGCTATGAAGTTTACAGGAACAAGGTGGAATTCCGGCCGACTAATTTCGCGGCAGTTGCAGACGCATTCGGAGCGAAAGGTTTCCGGGTGACGGATCCGAAGGATCTGAAGGAGACCATCGAGAAGGCGATGGCGATCGATGGACCGACCGTCGTCGAGGTCATCACAGACCCGACCTGTGCACCTGTTCCCGCATTCATTGCGGAATAAGATAAACCGTTAAAAAAGGGAAGAACAGAAAGGACGAACGAAATGAAAAAGTGGAAAATCAAGGCTTTGTACTATGGCAAGATCAATGTTCCTAAGGGCGTTATGTCAGCCGGACTGGATCCGGATCTGATGATCGATATCCCATACACCGGATTCCTTCTGAGAAACGGGGAGGAGACGGTCCTCGTTGACGCCGGCATCCATCAGGACCATATCGTTGACGGACGCGCCTGGGGCGGATACAAGGCGATCGGCGGACAGCAGTTCGTACTGGATGCACTGGCAGAAGAGGGACTGAAGCCGGAAGACATCGACACCGTGATGTATACCCATCTGCATAATGACCATACCGGAGCGATGGAACTGTTCCCGGAAGCTAAGACCTACTTCCAGAGAGATGAGTATGTCAACCTGCTGTTCCAGATGCCGGGACAAAAGGTCCGTGAAGACTTTGACCCGAGGACCCCGGGGGATGTGGAGAAGCTGCAGAACATCTACATGTTCGACGGTGACCTGACCCTTCCGAACGGGATCGAGCTTTATAAGATCCCCGGCCATACGCTCGGAAGCATGGCTATCGTCGTTCCGACGGAAGAGGGACGTTTCATCATCACCGGCGATCTGCCGCACATGAACGTCTGCCTGTTCCCGCTGCAGACGGAGATGCAGCTGCTGGATGGAAGCTTCGTAGAGATCACACCGGCGCCACCGAACATGAGACCATATCTGTTCAACAGCGTCGTATACGACCACTGGGCAGCATTTGACAGCTACAATAAACTGAAGGCGATCGCAGATGAGTTCGATCCGAAGTATTACCTCACCGGACATGATCCATGGGTCATCGTCAAGAAGTGGTTCGGATAAGCGGTCAAACAGGAATAGGATGAGAAGGTCTGCGCCCCCGGAATGGGGGCGCAGATATGATACCGGTGAGAAATCATGGATGAAAAGAAGCTTCTATGCGATCCGTGCATGCATTGCGGGCTGTGCAGCACACGGGGACCTGGGGATATATCATCCGCAGAGGCAGAAGAAAAGATTGCACGTTTTGCGTCTTTTGATGGATTATCCGATAGGAAATTGGATATAATAAAACAACATAAGAATGGAGACCTACAAGAAAATGGTGCTGTAAGTATAAGGAGTAGGGAGATGATAAAACGAGATAACGCGGTAATCGTCTATTCGGATGACAGCATCAATGATGTCTGGTCATCGCTAAAATCCAGAAACGCCTCATACGGCGTTGTGCTCACCAGGGAGGAAGTACCTGTGGGTCTGGTGTTTCTCAGGGATATCGCGCAATACATCACCAGAAGCGG
This sequence comes from Bacillota bacterium, assembly GCA_017431395.1. Classification (GTDB taxonomy): domain Bacteria; phylum Bacillota; class Clostridia; order Peptostreptococcales; family Anaerovoracaceae; genus Lentihominibacter. The sequence goes on from JAFRLD010000169.1 coordinate 2,777, forward strand.
GATGACAGGTACACAGGATAAGGTATCACTGATCATGCAGCGGGATTTCAACATCATCCAGGAGAAGACGCCGATGGATGATTTTCTGGAGGAGGACATCGAAGAAGTGATCTTCCCGATCGTCGTCACTCAGGAGAATGGAACCTACAGCGAAGTGATCACGAAGGAGGATCTCATCCGGATCCTCTATCAGAATCTACAGTATACGAAAAGGATCCTGGACAATATCGATGAAGGCATCGTGGCGGTCGACAAGGACAATAACATCGCCTACATGAATGAATCGTGGAAACGGATCCACTCCGTGAATGAGGATGAACTCATCGGGGCCAGCATCGCGGAGACGTTCCCGGAATCGAAGCTCGGCACGGAAGATCTCGAAAGTCCGAACGAGCCGCTGCATCTGAATTTCACCGGGGCGACCGTGATC
>JAFRLD010000170.1 GCA_017431395.1 Bacillota bacterium
AGTGCCGGAGCGGTTCCGCAGGAGCGGGCACGATCACAGGCGAGGCGAACAAAGAGAATAGATAAACTCCACCGACTGTTTGAGGGACGAAGTCCCGAGTTTCGGTGGAGTTCTATTCTCTGTGAGCAAGCCGTCGTGATCGTCCGCGACGAGGACGTAGCGAGGGCACTGCCCCGCCAGCCGCCCATAATAATAACTGCCGTGTCTCAAAACACGGCAGCCTTAACTCTCTATTTCTTCGGTTCCGGATCCCCCGGAGGTTCCTGCAGATTCAGTTCCTCCTTGATCTGGGTCGTGGAAACGCCTTCGGTCCGGTCCAGATAGACCAGTTCGCAGTAGTCCCGAAGGTATTCGAAACGGTCACTGCCCTTCCAGTCGCCTCCCATGACGACCACGTCCACCTGATACTTCTTAACGTCATCGATCTTTTGCTCCCAGGTCTCCTCCGGGATGACCAGGTCCACGTAGCGGACCGCCTCAAGCATTTCCTTGCGGGTCTCGTAGCTGTGGTATGCCTTCTTGCCCTTGCCGGCATTGAATTCATCGGTCGAGATCGCAACGATCAGATAATCTCCAAGCGCCTTGGCCCGCTTCAGAAGCCGGATATGTCCGTAATGCAGCAGATCGAATGTTCCATAAGTCAAAACTCGTTTCATATCAATAGGATCCTTTCATCAAATGCGTAGTCTCTTATCTTTTCTAATCCCTGCCTTTATTATAAGGGATAGGGCTTTATTTTACCATCAGTTTTCTGAGGCCTTCCTCCAGACCCGACAGCGTCAGCTCATACATGGGGAACAGGCTGCGGATATCTGCGATCGTCTGTGCCCCATAGGTGTATTCCCAGGATCTTTCCTCGATCGGATTCAGCCAGATCTGTTTTTTGAACCGCTTCTTGAACTTCTCGAACCACTGCATCCCCGTTTCCCGGTTGAAGATTCCTATGATCGCATTGCCTCCGGGGCGGTGCAGCTCCGATGGAGCCATACAGGCATCTCCCACGAAGATGACCTTGTATTCGCTGTCCAGCTTGTGGAACACCCAGGTGGTCTCCACGGAATCCCTCAGCTTGCATCGCGGCGTCGTGTACAGCTGGTCATAGATCGCGTTGTGAAAATAGTAGACCTGCAGGTCCTTGAAATGGTTGGACTTGCTGACCGCCTGGAACAGCCGGTTGCAGAGACGGCTGTAGGGCAGCATCGATCCATCGGAATCGATCAGAAGCAGGACCTTCACGGTGTTTTTTCTCGGCCGCTCGTAAGCGAGGCGGAGCATCCCTGCATTCTCACAGGTCTCATCTACGGTCTTGTCGAGATCCAGTTCCTTCTCCACGCCATCTACGCGGGTGGAATACTGGCGGAGCTTACGAAAGGCCATCTGGAACTGCCGGATCCCGAGGATCGTATCTTCACGGAAATCCTTGAAGTTCCTGTCACCGGCCACCTGCAGGGCGGTCCTGTGCCGGCTTTTGCCACCGACCCTGATGCCGGTCGGATTGTATCCGCCCCGTCCCATGGTCGAGGTCCCGCCGGTACCGATCCAGTAATTGCCCCCATGGTGTTCTTCTTTTTGTTCCTTGATCCGCTCCTCGAACATACGGAGCAGTTCCTCCAGTTCCTTCGCGAACAGTTCCTGATCCCCGTGGTCATCCAGGGCACGTTCCCGTTCCCCGTGGTTCAGCCAGTCCCAAAATTCTTTCGGCAACTGCTCGGGTGTCTCGATCCCGCCGAAGTATTCCATGAACACCTGATCGAATTTATCGAAATCCGATTCGGATTTGATCAGGATCGCGCGGCACAGGTGATAGAACTTCATCAGAGAATCTCTGGCCAGTCCCTGATCGAGCGCCTCCATCAATGTCATCCACTCATTCAGAGTGACGGGCAAGCCCCTGTCCCTCAGCAGATAAAAAAATTCCAAAAACATTTCCCGGACCTCTTACCAGCGACGGAGGGAGTAACCCTTCTCTTTGATATCGTGCATCACTTCGATATCTTCATTCTTTTTCAGCAGTACCCCGACGTATGGCATCCGGGCAGAAAGATCATCAACGCTGACACCGCTGATCATCAAAGCCTGGATCCAGTCCAGCAGCTCCGAAGTACTCGGCTTCTTCTGCAGATCGTTCATCTTGCGGATCTCATAAAAAGCTTCGATCGCGTTGTCGACCAGCTTTTGGTCGATGTCCCCATAGTGGACCCGGATGATCTCCCGCATTTTCTCTTCATCCGGGAAGGCGATATAGTGGAAGATGCATCTTCTGAGGAACGCGTCCGGCAGTTCCTTCTCTGCGTTTGAAGTGATGATGACGATCGGGCGGTGCTTCGTTTTGATCGTTTCCTTCGTCTCGTTGATATAGAACTCCATCTTGTCCAGCTCCCAGAGCAGGTCGTTCGGGAATTCCAGGTCCGCCTTATCGATCTCATCGATCAGAAGAACAGCCTGTTTCTCGGAAGAAAATGCCTCGCCCAGCTTCCCGAGCCGGATGTACTGGCTGATGTCGCTGACATCACCCTCTCCGAACTGGCTGTCGTAGAGTCTCTGCACCGTATCATACATATAGAGTCCGTCCTGCGCCTTGGTCGTGGACTTGATGCTCCAGGCGATCAATGGCATGTCCAGTGATTCTGCGATCGCTTCTGCGAGCATGGTC
>JAFRLD010000171.1 GCA_017431395.1 Bacillota bacterium
CTGTACTCCGATGGCATCGACTGCGAGATCGCTCCAGCTTTCATAAGCCGGCTCTCTTCTCTGCTGGATCCTCTGAAGCCCTTCTGCCTGAGAGACCGGCCTGCCATCCGTCGGAAGTTCTGACAGGTCTCTGCGCAGCCAGATCACCTGTCCGTTCTCCTGCAGAAGCTCCCGGTTGTGCTCCCGTTCCACGATGCCGCCACCGCAGGCAAGTACCAGCCCGCCTGTTTGGATCCCCCGGACCAGAGTTTCCAGCACCTGCGTCTCAATTTCCCGGAACCGGTCGACCCCATCCTCCAGGATGATCTCCTCCGGCGTTCTTCCCTGATGCTGGGTGATCACATGATCCAGATCGAGAAAACGGCGGCCGGTATTCTCCGCCAGGATCTTTCCTGTGGTCGTTTTGCCGGCTCCCGGCATACCGATCAGCACGATGTTTTCCAGTCCCTTCCGTAGCTCCTGATAGACATCTTCCGTCGTTTTCGTGAGGGTCTGTCCGAAGAGCTGTCCAGCCTTTGCAGCCTGAGCCACCAGCATCAGCAGGCCTCCGTAAGCAGGGATCCCCAGCTTCTGCGCATCGAGCATCAGCTTCGTGCGCAGCGGATTATAGATCAGGTCATAGACCGCCTCGCAGGCTGGAAACAGGCTTATGTCCAGCGCCGCCTCGCCTGCGTGCGGGTACATGCCGACCGGGGTGGTATTGACGATGATCACAGCGTCCTTATGGCGGTCCAGATTTCCATAGTTGTCCTCCCCGGTCCTTGAGATGATGATGACCGGGTCTGCCCCCAGATCCTTCATGACCTGGGAGACGGTCCCGGAAACGCCGCCGCTTCCGAGCACCAGGGTCTTCTTGCCGCGGGGGTCGATCCCGGAGCATTTAACCATATAGCGAAAGCCGTCATAATCTGTATTATGTCCTCTTGTGATCAAGCCCTGCTCCTCGTGCTCCCGGACGATCGTATTCACGCTGTTACAGAAGGTCGCCGTCTCCGAAAGCTCATCGCAGTACTTCATGACCTCCCGCTTATACGGGATCGTAACGTTGATCCCTTCCCACGAGTCGTCTTCGAAGAAGGCATCCAGCTGCTCTGGCTCCCGCTCGAAGATGCCGTACTCATATCCGCCAAGCATCTTATGGATCGCAGGGGAATGGCTGTGAGAAAGCCTTCGTCCGAGGAGACCGAACCTGCAGGCGGGGGCTGCCGGTGCCTGTGAAAGGCCTTCTCCCGGGGCCTGCGCCTTGCCTTCTCCCGGGGCCTGCGCCTTGCCTTCTCCCGGGGCCTGCGCCTGCCCTACCCCGTGGTCCTCCTGAAAATGCCGGCTCTGCGCCATGATCCCCTTCAGGATCTCTTCCATATAAGCCCGCTTGCTTTCCTCGCACAGCTTAGTGAGCGCCTCCAGCTTCTGCTTCTCTCTGGCTGCATCCAGCACGGGAAGCCCCTGGGCTTTTTTATATTCCCCGACCCCAAGCACGACATCGAACCGCTCCTCTAAGAGCTTAATGATCTGCCGGTCGATCCGGTCGATCTGGTCTCTGTATTCGCTTAATTGATTCTCACTCATTTCTTTATTCTTCCTACAGGTTCCTCTCACTCTGTCAGGAGCACGTCTGCGATGGCGATCGCGGCAGCGGCTTCGATGCATGGCACCGCTCTGGGCACGATGCAGGGGTCATGCCTGCCTTCGACCACCAGTTCCGTTTCCTCCATAGCCGTCAGGTCTACGCTCCTCTGGGGCAGCGCGATGGAGGGCGTCGGCTTCATAGCGGTGCGGAATACGATCGGCATCCCTGAGGCAAGTCCCCCCAGGATCCCTCCATGGCGGTTCGTTTCGGTCCGGACCACCGGTCCACTGGCCCCCTCCGCTATAACAAACGCGTCATTATTCTCTGATCCCTTCATCCCGGCAACTTCGAAACCCGCGCCGAACTCGATTCCCTTGACCGCGGGCACAGCGAAGACCGTCTGACAGATCCGGCTCTCGATGCTCCCGAACAGCGGCTCTCCTGCTCCTGCAGGCATCCCGCAGATCATGCACTCGATGGAACCTCCGATGGAATCCCCCGCTGCCTTGACCTCAGCGATGATCTCCTTCATCGCCTCTCCTGCTGCGGGATCGATCACCGGAAACTCCGGGCTGATCTCCGGAGTCACCTCTGCCATAGGATCGAGCGCAGCATCCCTGCATGAGCCGATCGATGCGATATGAGCGCAGATCCGGATCCCCTGTGCTTCCAGCTGCTGCAGGCAGATCCCCCCTGCGATGCAGAGCGCCGCGGTCAGACGGGCGCTGAAGGGTCCTCCGCCGGATTCGATCCGGCCGTACTTCACCCAGGCCGGATAGTCCGCATGTGCGGGACGCGGTACGACCGCCGTCTTCTCATAATCCTGCGGGCGCACGTTCGTATTTCGGATCTCGCAGACCAGAGGCTCTCCGGTCGTTTCAAGGACGTCCGCCGGTCCTGCGGCCTGGTCCTCTGCCTGCCCCGTATCTGAAACGGGCTTCACTCCAGAGAGGAACTCCGGCCGGTCCGCTTCTTTGCGGGCCGTCGACCAGGCATTCCGCCCGGGGGCACGCCGGTTCAGGAAATCCTGCAAAACGGACCGGTCGATCCGCCATCCCTCCGGGATCCCGCAGATCTTAACTCCGATGCAGGGTCCATGGGAGGTCCCGTAGATCTCAACCTGTAGTTTTTCTCCGAATCTCACAGCCATTCCCACTGCCCTCCGAGCTTCCTGTAATCTTCAAAAAAACGGGGATAGGATTTATTCACTGCCTCCGCGCCGTGGATCACGATCTCTCCCTCGGTGATACAGGCACAGGCCGCAGCCATCATCACGATCCTGTGATCTCCATGAGAGGAGACTTCCCCTCCATAAAGCCTGCCGCTTCCCCGGATCATCAGCCCCTCCGGTTCTTCGGTGATATCCGCGCCCAGGTCTCTCAGGGTCTGGGTGACGCTGGCCAGCCGGTCGCTTTCTTTTAACCGCAGCCTGCCGGCTTTCACGATGTGTGTCACCGCTCCGCGGGGTCTCCCGCTCGCAAAGGCTGAGATGATCGGAACGAGATCCGGGATATCGGAAGCATCGATCTCCACGAAGGCGCTTCGGCCCCGCACGCTGATGTCAAGGCCGCCTTCCGGCATCCCATCTGCGCTTCGATGCATCCCATCTGTATAAGCAAGCGCATCCGCCGCCCGCATCCGCTCGAGAATGGGTACGATCTGCCGGTCCCCCTGCCTGGACATCGGATCGAGTCCGGTGCAGTGGATCCCGCTTCTTCCGCGGTCCTGATTCATAGCGTCCATCGTGAGCCAGAAGGCGGCGTTGGACCAGTCGCCTTCCACTGCTTCCAGCTCTGCTTCCGGTAGTTCATAGCGCTGCCCTCCCGGAACGAAGAATACCGTACCCGGGGCAGGCATACTTTCTGACCCGGCCGCGGTTTCCAGGATCTTCAGGCCAGCCTTTGGAGAACAGAGAGCGTGAGGTCGATATATGGCCGCGACTGCAGGTCCCCCTCGATCACGATCCGGCTGTCCGCCTCCGCCAGCGGAAGAGCCATCAGAAGCCCGGTCACGTACTGGGAAGAAACATTCCCCGGCAGGCGGAACTCCCCGCCAGTGAGCCGGCCCGAAAGCTGCTTCGGGTTTCGTCCGCTCACCGTACATCCATGCTCTGAAAGCGCCTCAAGAAGCGGCTCCATCGGCCGGTCCGGGAGCCGTCCCTCGCAGAGAAAGTCCGCCCGGATCCCAAGCACGCCGGCCAGCGGGATCAAAAACCGCAGGGTCGAGCCGCTTTCGCCGCAGGGAAGCTGTACCGCATCAGTTGCCGCATCAGATACCGCATCAGACTGTTCGCCTGCCCCGGACAAAACGTCTGCCGCTGTCATCGCCTGCAGGCACCGTTTCGTGGCCGTGATATCCTCCGACAGCCCATCCAGATGCTCCGCCAGATCGATCCCTGACATCGCTGCCGCGATCATGACGCGGTGTGCTGCTGATTTCGAAGGGATCGCCTTCACTTCCCCGCCGGATGGTGCTCCCGTGATCCTGATGTCCATAAACCGTTCTCCTTATCCTTTACCCGTCCAGTTCCTTCTTCCTGCGTGCCCCATCGGCCAGGAGCGCCTCCATGGATGCCTCATCCTGATCCGCCAGGGCATCCCGGTATTCCTGCAGCCGGTCGATCAAATGATCCAGCTCCCGCATCAGATTCTCCCGGTTATCAAGGAACAGCTCGGCCCACATCTTCTCATTGAGCCAGGCGACCCTGGTCAAATCTCTGTAGCTGCCGGCGCTGAATCCGTCGTGCCCCTCTGCGGTCGGGCTCTTCACATAAGCGTTGGAGACCACATGGGCCAGCTGAGAGGTGAACGCGATCATCCGGTCATGATCCTCCGCGGTCGTGACGCTAATAGAACCGAACCCGGCCGGCTGCAGCATCCGTTTCACCCGGTCAAAAAGCTCGATATCATCATATGTCCCCGGCACGATGACCATGGGAGATCCGCGATACAGCTTCTCGGTCGCGTACTTGTATCCGCTGTAATGCCGGCCCGCCATCGGATGGCCGCCGACGTAAGTAAATTTATAGTCTTTCGCGATCTCGAAACAGGGAGCACACACGCTCTCTTTGACGCCGCAGCAGTCGATGACGAGCGCATCATCCGCGATCTGCTCCGCATGCTCTGCGAGCCACCGGACCGCCGCCTCCGGATAAACACAGAGCAGGATCAGATCGCATTCCCCGATCCGTTCGTCTGTGAGCACCCCGTCGATATCCTCTGCCAGAAGAGCGAACTGATTGATCTTATCATCGACGTCATACCCGTAGATCTGCCATTCGTCCGACTGTTCGTATGCCTTCACGAAGGATCCGCCGATCAGCCCCAGACCAACGACGCCCAGCGTCTTCTTCTCTTTATCCATCAGCTTATTACCTCTCTGATCTTTCTCACCTTGTCCGCAAGCTTGTCGAACTGTGCCGGTGTGAGCGACTGAGCACCATCGCAAAGCGCGTTCTGCGGATCGTTATGCACCTCGATCATGAGTCCATCCGCCCCTGCTGCGACAGCTGCGAGCGCCATGGATTCCACAAGGCTGGACTTACCGGTCGCATGGCTCGGATCCACTACGATGGGCAGATGGGTCTTCTCCCGAAGTGCCGGGATCGCCGACAGATCCAGCGTGTTGCGCGTATAGGTCTCGAAGGTGCGGATCCCCCGTTCGCAGAGGATGACGTTCCCGTTCCCTTCCGACATGATGTATTCCGCGCTCATCAGCAGTTCTTTCAGGGTGTTGGCTAGCCCGCGCTTAAGCAGGATCGGCTTATTGGTCTTACCGACTGCTTTCAGCAGCTCGAAGTTCTGCATGTTCCGTGCTCCGATCTGGAGCACATCCACTCCCTCGAACAAAGGCAGGTGCTCCGCGTTCATGATCTCGGTCACGATCGGCATCCCGGTCTCCTGTTTCGCCTCCAGAAGCAATTCAAGGCCCTCTGCCTTCATCCCCTGAAAATCGTAGGGCGACGTCCTCGGTTTGAAGGCGCCTCCGCGAAGGAGTGCCGCCCCGGATTTTTGCACGCTCTGGGCGATCTCCAGGATCTGTGATTCAGATTCCACGGAACATGGGCCTGCGATCATTGCGAAACTCCCTCCGCCGATCTTCACATCCCCTATGGAAACGACCGTGTCCTCCGGGTGGAACTTGCGGTTCGCTGCTTTGTAACTCTCCGTCACACGGGTCACACGTTCCACGATCTCTAAAGCCTCTACCAGGCCATCGTCGACCCGGGAGGTGTCTCCTACTAGGCCGAGCACGGTCTGGTATTCTCCCTCGGAGATGTGGACCTTAAGCCCCTGAGCCTCAAACCACCGGATCAGGTTGTCCCTCTGCTGTTTCGTTGTATTTTCTTTTAATACGGTAATCATCGTATGCCTCCTAGATCTTCTCGGTGTAGCTTCCCAGGTATTCCATCTTCTCACAGATCCTTTCCAGTTCACACATCGTATCGATGAAATCCTTCTGATAGACGGACGCCTCGAAGTCAAAATAGAACATGAACTGGAACTCCGTGTCCGGGATAGGCCGGGATTCGAGCTTGATTAAATTATATCCGATATCGTTGAACTTTTTCAACACCTCATACAGGCTTCCCGGCTTATTCGCAAGCACCGCCAGGAAGCTGGTCTTGTCGGCTCCGGCATAGATCGCCGGCTTCTTGGTGATGCAGATGAACCTCGTATAGTTATTGTCCTGGTCCTGGATCTCAGGTATCAGCGTCTGAAGGCCGTAAAGCGCTTCACATTCCGGAGAGCAGATCGCCGCCTTGTCTCCTGTTGTGGATTCCGCCACCATCCTGGCTGCCTCCGCTGTATTTGAGACCATGGTATGCTTCACATCTCCAAGCTTCGCCCGCAGGGTCTTCTCGCACTGTGCGAAAGCCTGCTGATGGGAATAGATCTCCCGAATGTCTGAAGCCTTAACCCCGGGCTTCACCATCAGGCTGTGCTCGATCCTCAATCGGATGCTGCGAACGATATAGAATTTATGATCGCACATCAGATCATAAGTCTTATTGACCGAGCCCGCCGTACTGTTTTCGATCGGAAGGATCCCGTATTCGCACATCCCGCTCTCAATGGCGCTGAAAATGTTCTCGAAATTGCGAAAATACATGATTCCCGGATACTTGAACAGCTTTCTGGCGGCAGCCTCCGAATAGGCACCTTCCACCCCCTGACACGCCACCGTGGCGTATTCCGGGAACGATTTTTCCGTATTCTCTATCGACTCCTGCAAAATCTGGCGCAAGTCTGTCGCCACCTTCCCGGACTGCATCTCCTCGTTAAGCTCCATTCTCTTTCGGTAGAGCTCCCGGATCTCGCGATCGATCTCATTTCTTCTTTCCATTAACGTTTCCATCTGACCCTCCTGGCTTCTCACCTGACATTTCAACATCAAGAAGGCGGTGTCTGCTGCGCAAACACCGCCCGGTAATCGAATCTCTTATACGGATCCATCAGACTTGTTCACGGCAGCAGAAATTTCCGGCGCTAAAGTAATAGCCCGGAAAATAAAAACCGAAATATGCTGCTGTCTGCCTGATGTTCAACATCTATGAACCTCCGATGGATAACCGTAACTTCTTATGGACTTAATGTACTCCTTTAACCAAGTTTTGTCAAGTTTTTTGTGTGCGTTCAACAAAAAATAATCGAAACTCACCGAATTAATGGTGAGTTTCGATGAAAATCGCTATTGTTGCCAGTTTCAACAACCTGTGCCTCTGCTACTCGATCACGACTCCATCCGCATCTACCCGCAGGCCATCCGGACCTGCTCCCTGAGCCTGCTCCTCGTCTCTGCCCCGGCGGGCCTTCTCGCGCTCCGCCTTAAGGTTGTCTCTCAGACGCTGCTCGACCATATCCATGATCTCCGGATTAGACTCCAGATATTCCTTGACGTTCTCTCTGCCCTGACCGATCCGCTGCCCATCCAGGCTGTACCAGGATCCGGCCTTCTCGATGATCTTCCCATCGACAGCACAATCCAGCAGGTCTCCGGACTTAGAGATCCCCTTCCCGTACATGATGTCGAACTCCGCCTGCTTGAACGGAGGAGCCACCTTATTCTTGACGATCTTCGCCTTCGTCCGATTGCCCAGGACCTGATCACCGGATTTGATCGTCTCGACCCTCCGGACGTCGATCCGCATGGAGGAGAAGAACTTCAGCGCACGTCCACCGGTCGTCGTCTCAGGATTACCGAACATCACGCCGATCTTCTCACGCAGCTGGTTGATGAAGATGATGGTCGTATTCGTCTTATTGATGACACCGGCCAGCTTACGAAGGGCCTGAGACATCAGCCGGGCCTGCAGCCCTACGGCAGCATCGCCCATCGCCCCATCGATCTCATGCTTAGGAACCAGGGCAGCGACCGAATCGACCACGATCACATCCAGCGCGCCGCTGCGCACCAGCATCTCCGCGATCTCCAGTGCCTGTTCGCCGTAGTCCGGCTGAGAAACCAGAAGCTCATCCACATCGACACCGAGGTTTCTGGCATATTCCGGATCAAGCGCATGCTCCGCATCGATGAATGCGGCCTTGCCTCCATTCTTCTGTGCCTCTGCGATGATGTGCAGCGTCAGGGTCGTCTTACCGGAGGATTCCGGTCCATAGATCTCCACGATCCTGCCGCGCGGGACTCCTCCGATCCCTGTTGCCAGGTCAAGACTCATGGAGCCTGTCGAGATCGCATCTATATTGAGCTGTGCGCTGTCATCTCCCAGTCGCATGACCGCGCCCTTGCCAAACTGCTTCTGGATCTGCGCCATCGCGTTCTCCAGTGCCTTATCTCTAGCTGCCTTATCCACGACCGGAGCACCGGCCGACTTATCTGTTCTCGTTGCCATCTGTTATCCTCCCGAATTGCGAACATTTGTTCTTTATCTAAATCATACCCAATCTACCGCGATATGTCAAGGAATATTTTCATATCGAAGGAATTCTTCCGGTGTGATCACAGGCACCCTGCTGTCCGCGTAATCTTTAGTATTTCTCGTCACGAGAAAGTCCGCGCGGATCCGTTCCGCGACCACGCTTCGAACCGCATCTTCATAGTCTTCCCATCCAAGCTCCACTGCACGGATCAGGTCTCTTCCACGGGTATCCTCGATCCTGAAAATGATCTGCAAGGCGGATAATACTTCCTTACGACTTACAGGATCCATCTCCCTTCTCAAAATATAAAAGAGATTCGCGATCGAATGCACAGAAACGAC
>JAFRLD010000172.1 GCA_017431395.1 Bacillota bacterium
AAGGGCCTGCAGCAGAAACACATCGGATATCAGAACGGGGTCCTGGGCGGTGTGCTCAGTGCGCTCGCGGTCCTGTGCTCCGCGGGAGATAACGTACTGGTGCATGCTCCGACCTATGTGGGATTTCTCGAAGAGGTCGGTATGTCCGGCTATCATCTGATCGGAAGCGACCTCGTGAAGGATGAGGACGGGATCTGGCGGATGGATTATGAGGACATGGAGGAGAAGATCCGGAAACACCACATCCATACGATGATTTTTTGCTCGCCGCACAATCCTACCGGAAGGGTCTGGACGCGGGAGGAACTGGAGAAGGCATTCGAGATCTTTGCCCGGCACGGTGTCTACGTGATCTCCGATGAGATCTGGTCCGACCTGACGCTTCGGGGGAACCGGCATATCCCCCTGCAGTCGGTCTCAGAGGATGCCCGCAACAGGACAGTCGCCTTCTATGCGCCGTCGAAGACCTTCAATCTGGCTGGCCTGGTCGGAAGCTATCACATCATCTATAACGATTACCTGCGGGAACGGATCTGGCGGCAGTCCTCTCTAAGCGTCTACAATGCCATGAACGTGCTGTCGATGCATGCTCTGATCGGAGCATACAGTTCCGATGGCAGCCTATGGGTCGATGAGCTCAGGCAGGTGCTCACGGGGAACGTGGATTACGCGGTGGATTTCATCCGGGCGAACTTCAAGGGTGTCGAGGTGTCCCGCCCGGAAGGAACTTATATGCTGCTTCTGGACTGCGGGGAGTGGCTCTCGGAGCATGGCAAATCGTTAGACCAGCTTTTGCTCGCCGGGGTCGAGGTCGGGATCCTCTGGCAGGACGGGCGGCAGTTTGACCGGCCGGATTCGATCCGGATGAATCTGGCACTTCCTCTCTCGCGTGTGAAAGAAGCGATGCGGCGCCTGAAGGAGTCGGTGTTTTAATTTGATTGTAGAGATGGTATAATAGCCAGGTTATGAAAGAATTCATCTGGAAAACATTTGTCAAAGGATACGAGGATACGAAGGATCCAGTGGTCCGCCGGCGTTACACGAGGCTGACCGGAGTGCTGGGCATCATCGTGAACGCTCTGCTGTGCGGGGCGAAGATCATTCTGGGAGCCCTGTCCGGTTCCATTGCCATCATAGCGGACGGGCTGCATGACATGGCCGATTCCCTGGCCGCCTGCATCACCCTGATCGGTGCGCACATCGCCGGCAAACCTGCTGACCGCAAACACCCCTATGGCCATGCGAGGGCGGAATATCTGGCCAGTCTGGTCATCTCCGCCGTAGTTCTTATAGTGGGATGGGAACTGCTTTGCACCTCCGTAGACCGGTGCTTCCATCCGACCGCATCAGAGTTTTCCTGGACTATGGTGATCTTCATGCTGGCTGCGATCCTGATCAAGGGAAGCTCAGCCCTATTCACCATTGCCACGGGGAAACACATCCGGTCACTTCCGGTGATCGCCGCGGGGACCGATAACCGAAACGACGTGATCACCAGCATCATCATCGTAATCGGCATGCTGCTGAACCGGTTCGCGGGGCTGCAGCTGGACGGTCCCATGGGCTGCATCGTTTCACTGTTTATCCTTTGGTCCGGTGTCAGTTTGATCCGGGAGACCATAGACCCGCTGCTTGGAGAGCCGCCGGATCCGGAGGTGGTGGATGAGATGCGGCAGATCATCCTTTCCCATCCTCAGGTCATCGGCATCCACGATCTCAACATTTATAACTACGGTCCGGGCAAGAGCTTCGCATCTTTTCACGCAGAGGTGGATTCGAGGGCGGATATGGTGAAGACGCATGACGCCATCGACCATATTGAGCGGGAGATCGCAGAGAAGCTGAATATGACCGCGACCTGTCATATGGATCCCGTGGAGGTGGAGAATCCCATCCGGATCCATATGCAAAAGCTGGTCCGGGCCAAGATGGAACAGATCCCTGAGATCCAGGGATTCCATGACCTCCGGGTCGCCCCCGGGGATCTGCGCACGCGCATTATTTTTGATCTTGTCATGAAACCGGGAGCATCCTTCTCAGAGGAGGAGATCACGGAGGAAATGAACCGGATGGTCAAACAGGAAGATCCGTCCTATGAGACGATCATCAATTTCGAACGACCTTTCTTATAAATTTTACAGCGAGGAGAAGACAGACAATGGATATGATAAAGACCCTGGCTGCGGAGTTGGATCTCCGCAGCAGTTTTGTGGAAAAGACCGTGGAACTGATCGATGAGGGGAACACGATCCCGTTCATCGCGAGGTACCGCAAAGAAGTGACCGGCGGGATGTCGGACGTCACCCTGCGGGAGCTGAATGACCGTTTGGTCTACCTGCGGGGCCTGGAGGAACGAAAACAGGAAGTGATCCGCCTGATCGAGGAACAGGGCAAGCTGACCGAGGAGCTCCGTCAGCAGATCGAGAGCGCGGAACTTTTGCAGCGGGTCGAGGACCTGTACAAGCCGTACAAACAAAAAAGAGCGACCCGTGCATCGAAAGCGAGAGAACGGGGACTGGAGCCACTCGCCCGCAGGATCCTGCGGCAGGAAGAGGAGGCAGGGGACGCGCCGTCTTTTGCCCAGGAGTTCGTAGATCCTGAGAAGGAAGTAGCGGATGCGGAAGCCGCCCTGCAGGGGGCCTGTGATATCATCGCCGAGGAGATCGCGGACGACGCGGACCGGGCCGAGGAGATCCGGACGCTGACCTGGGACAAGGGGTCCATCCTGACGGAGGCCACTGACCCGGAGGAGAAGACCGTCTACGAAATGTATTACGA
>JAFRLD010000173.1 GCA_017431395.1 Bacillota bacterium
CACCTGGGAGAAGGCAGAGAAGATCGTCGCGATGAAAAGGATGGCGAAATAAAGCATCTTATTCCACCTGCCTTTCGTCATCGTCATAATTGGCTGTCAACGATACGATGATCACGCCGGCCATGACGACCGCAAGCCCCACGATGTTCTTCGGGGTCAGATGCTCGCCAAAAATCATGACTGCCCAGATCTGGCTCCAGATCAGATAGACCGCCCGGTTGGCGTAGCCGATATTCAGATCGATCTTCTTGATGACGATCTGCCAGAAAAATGCGTAGAACACGCAGACGGCCAGCATCAGGAAGATGAACAAAAGCAACGTCGGATTCAGCAGCCCTCCCGCATTGTATGCGTTGGCGGCGGATTTCGCGAACACGCTGGTAAATGAGAACAGCAGCACGCAGATATGCAGCAGGATGTAGTTCTTTAATCGGCTCATGAGTCTTCCCGTTTCTCTTCGTTCACGATCTCGCGCGCCATCCCGGCAGGCCGCAGATGTCCCAGATTCCTCGTTTCTCGAATGATATACTGAGGCGTATTATTCAGGATCAGAATGATCTTCCCCAGATATTCACCAATGATGCCGAGCACCATAAGCACGATGCCAAACAGGAATACCATCGCGCACATCGTCGATGACCAGCCGAGCGGGATATCCGGGTAGATGATCCGGTTGATGATCAGGATGATCGTGAGAATGACCCCGGCGCCCGCGGAAAACAATCCGAAAAAGAAAGAGATCCGGAGCGGTATGATCGAGAAATTCCAGTAGGCCAGCCAGAGCTTCAGAAGTTTGCGAAACGTATACCCGGAGGAGCCGTACTCCCTCTTGAAATGCTCCACCGGCACCATCCCGATCTTAGTCGTGACCCGGTAAAAAACAGCATCCACGTACGGGTTGAACGTGTCGTATTTGACGACCTCATCCCGGACCGCGGAGGTAATGATCCAGAAGTTGCTGGACTCCACTTCCTTCGGCCGGCTCAGCATGACGCGCGAGGTCTTCCGGTTGATGATGCTGGTGAGGTTCTTGATCGGACCGTTCTTCACCTCCGGGTAGATGCCGTAAACCAGATCGAACCCTTCCTCGATCTTATGGATCAGCTTGAAGATCTGCGACGGATGCGTCTGGAAGTCATCGTCCATGCCGAGCACATAGTCCCCGCTGGTATAGTTCAGACCTGCCATCAGAGCATTGTGCTGCCCGAAATTCCGCATCAGGTTGATGCCGCGGATGTTGGGGTGATCTTCACAGAGAGCCTTGATCTCAGAGAACGTCCCGTCGGTCGAGCCGTCGTTCACAAGGACCATCTCGCATTCATATCCGGGATTCTTATCGAACTCCTCCAGCACGAGTTCGGAGACCTTCCGGATCGACTTCTCGGAATAATAGCATGGTATGACAACAGATATTAACATCGGCCTACTCCTGTATTTCGTGGGTCATACTTAAATAATAACCTATACTTAGTATAGTATATCTTAATTCTCACCCCGCCGCAAGAGGGCAGGACTTGAACTTGATTCCCGCCAATGATATGATACAGACCAGGAGGTGCAGGATCATGACTATGGAAATCGGCGGCTACATGGAGCTGGAACATTTCACCGGGAAGGAGTATTACCCGGATCTTTTCAGAGTGAATCTCGGGCGGACGGCGCTCGCCCATCTTTTGCAAAGGCTGGACTGCGGCCGTATCTTCATCCCGCAGTACATCTGCGATTCCGTATTCCTTGCCGCGCAGCAGGCCGGATTCGAAGTCGTGTTCTACTCCATCGATGAAAACTTATGTCCTCTGGTCGCTCCCGAAGAGCTTCAGGAGAAAGACTACCTCTACATCGTAAACTACTACGGGCAGCTCAGCCCGGAGGAGATCCGGGGGTGGGACCGCGAATACCATCACCGCGTCATCCTGGACAATGCCCAGGCCTTTTTCGAGAGACCGATCGATGACATCCACACGATCTATACCGCCAGAAAATTCCTCGGCTTAAGCGACGGGGCCTATATCTATTCTTCTGCCTGCCCGCAGGATGAGAACGACCTGCCGCAGGACCGGTCCGCGGGCCGGATGAAACACATCCTCGGCCGCCTGGAGGAAGACGCCCGGACCTATTACAGCGAGATGCTGGCGGTCAACCATACCTTCTCCGATATCCCTCCGCTGCGTATGTCCAGGCTCACGGAGAACCTGCTGCGGGCAGTCGACTACGAGTTCGTGGCCGCGAAACGCTCCGAGAACTATAAGACTTTGGAGCAGCTGCTCCCATCGCAGAATCCGTTTACCCGGCGTACGCCTGAGGTGCCGTTCGCCTATCCTTACTATCATCCGGACGGCGTCCGCCTCCGCAAGGCTCTGGCAGCTCAGAACATCTTCGTTCCGACCAACTGGTCCTATCTGATCAGTTCCATGCCGGAGGATTCCTTCGAATACGAATGGTCCGCCAATATCCTGCCGCTTCCGATCGACCAACGGTATGGAGAGCGGGAAATGAAAATGATCGCAGACGCGATCCGCGCCTACGATCAGGAGAATTCGTTATAATTCATACGTTGAAAATTCAAGTTCGATCTCACTCGCATCCGGGCCGGGGGGCTTTCCCTCCGGGATCTGGACGATCCGGTCGATCCGCATATCCCCATAGCAGCGTTTTCGTTGCAGCTCGAAGGCAGGCCGGACGATGCCCCAGTATTCGTCAAAGGAGATCCTGCCTTTTTGATAGCGCGCATCAGCCTCCTGCTGGGATTCCTCCATCCACATCGTCCCTGCCCGGCCGATGTACCGGATCCCCTCCGGCAAATCAAACAGGATAGGAAACCGCTCCTTCAGGTCCTTGCGGTCAAAGGTCAGATAATAGTTCCCGTCGGGTTTTTCGGGATCCGCCAGAAACGCGAAGATCTGATCCGTTCTGGCTCCCTCGGACAGGTCTCCCCCGTAGACAAGGATGTTCGGTTTGCCGTTCGATGGAACGCTCCGTTCTTCCATGCATTTATCCCCCAGAAGCACCTGCCGGCAGATCTTTTTTGCCGCATCCGCAGACTCATACGGGCAGTACTTCTGAAGGAACGGCCCGTCGTCGTAGGCTTTCGGGCTGCGAAGCTCCGAGAGCGCCGCATCTACGGTCTTTACCTGCGGGAACGGCAGAGAGCAGATCGGCTCGTAGAGACCTCTGGTCGCGAAGTACTCCTCCTCATCATAAGTGAACAGGACGATCTTCCTGCCGGTGACCGCATAATCATAAAAGACGCTGGAATAGTCCGTCAGCAGCGCATCCGCCGCATTCAGCAGAGCGTAGTTCTCCGTATCTTCGGGAAACGGCCGCACACGGTCAAATATCCCGAAATCCACGCTCTCTTTGGCCAGTGGATGGACGTTGACGTACATCATCTCATCCGAGGCCAGCCCCCGGTCGATCGATTGCAGGATCTCCTGCAGCTGCCCGCCGTCGCCCGGCCGCCAGGTCGGCATATAGGCGTAGATCTTCGATGCCTCGCCCGCAAGCTTTCCCCGGATGTCCAGCCTTTGCGACTCGTCAAAAAACGCGATGTTCCTCGGGTATCCCCCAAGCAACACCGTTGCCCCGCTGATATCCGCGATCATATAATCCTCGATCATATGATCCATCATATACTCACTTGGATAGAGCAGATAGTCCGCACAGATGAAGTTCTTCTGGACATTTCCGGTGGCGTGGGGCTCGTGGAGCACCCTGCGGCCCATGGTCTTCAGGGGTGTTCCGTGCCAGACGTTCAGATAGACCTGTCCTTCTTTCTTAATATAAAAATTCCCGATGGTGGCATCGTTGATGATGGTTCCCGCACTCGCCATGACCCGGTAATATTCCTGAGAGTGCAGGGTCACATGAGCGACATGCTCCGCTTTCGGGAGCACGCTGATCTTGGTCCGTATCGCGTGCTCCGCCGCCGGATCTTCGATCACGACATACAGCTTCAGATCCTGGTAATCCGGGCAGCTCAGCAGCTCCCGCAGGATATAATAGATGTTGCCATCGATGGCGCGGCCGTTCCGGGCTTCCAGGAGCACCATGCTCCGGTCCACCGGCAGCGTCCGCACATACTCCATGTATTTCCCGCGGACGGTTTTTTTCTGCTCGCGGTCTTTTTTTCGTTTTATCTTGTTCAGCCCTCTGGCGAAAAGTGATTTACTCATATCAGATGATCCCGTCTTCCTTCAGTTTCCCGATGATCCTCTGGGTGTTCCTGCCATCATGGAATGCGACGATGTTCCCGTACCGCCGCTTATAGAGGGGGCTCTGCCCCTCCTCATAGTTCTTTCGGATGCAGCTTGCAAGCTGGTCCGCATTATAGCAGACATCCCCGAACACATTGTATTCATTGATCATCAGATGGGCGTGCCCGTACCGGCGCATGCATTCTTCTTTCTCTTCCCAGTAGAAGATCACATTAGTGCCCCGGTAGAACGCATCATAAGCGATGGAGGAATAGTCCGTGATCAGAAGGCGTGTGCGCTCCAGCGTATCGTTGTGGGACAGTTCAGGCCGCAGGAAACGCGTGAGACCGGTCTCCTTTCGCTGCATCATCTCCTCCATCAACGGATGAGGCTTGATGACGATCTTCTCCTGCAGGTCCTCCGGAATGACGCTTACCATCCGCTCCATCATCTTGTAATACCCGGTGGCTTCAAAATCCTTCTGGGCCAGATTGGTTTCCCACCGCCGCCAGGTGGGCATGATCATGATCATGTCCGCATCATCCTTCAGGATGCTGCGGTCGAACTTGGCCAGACCGGTCACATACATGTCTTCGTGGCGGAAGCCCCCAAGACGCACGAAATGCATGGCCTCCGCCTCCGAGGAGACCACCGCCCGGTAGCATTTCAGATCGTGGTTCGAGAAGAAGACCCTCATGTCCGCATCCAGCGAGACCATATACATGACGCCGTGCTGCAAAAAGACCTGTGTCAGGTCCCTGCTCTGCATCTTCGCCATGAGGTGGCGGTTGGCCGCCCGCAGCTGCATGGCGTGGTCGATGTTCTCGGTGCCGACGAACTTCTGACAGCGCAGGAAGGCCACGAGATGGGCGAAACTGTCCTTCATAAGCAGGTGTTTCCGGTATTTCTCCGGCAACCCCGCGATTTGCGGATTGCCTTCGTTGATGATGTACCGGATGTTCTCATATCCCTGATCGATCAGTTCTTCAAAGAGAACAGAGGCGCTCTCCTCGTACCGGGAAGATTCCTTCTCGAACATCAGGACCTCATCCGAAGGACCTTTTATCCTGGCAAGGAGCCAGGCGCAGAAAACGCGGAACCGCTGGCCGGCACTGTCATAGAGGTTTTCGGGACGGACCACGAACCAGAGCTTATTGTTCACGGTCTGCCGGAAGTACATGACCTTATCTCCCGCCCGGAACAAGCGGCTGTTGCGGAACGACCCTTTTCGCCGCTTCAGGATCCGGTAGGCGACACCGCACATCCGGATATCCCCGTAGTACAGGTATACCCTGTTCTGCACGTCCAGTTGCAACGCGTCTGAGCGGCGGATCTTCATGGTGAATCCATAGAGCCTGTAGCCTGCAATAAAACGCAAGCCTTTCTTTAGTGAAAAGTGAGATTCGATCGGAAAATCCGGTGCCTTGAAGACGCGAAAGCTGAGCTTCCCTATGTCCTTCTTTCCTTTGATCG
>JAFRLD010000174.1 GCA_017431395.1 Bacillota bacterium
ATCCACGAGGGCAAGATCTCGTCCCTGAAGAGATTCAAGGACGATGCGAGAGAAGTCGCCCAGGGCTATGAGTGCGTTATCGGTATCGAGAATTACAACGACATCAAGGAAGGCGACGTCATCGAGTGCTTCACCATGGAGGAGATCGAGCGTTCCTAACGGCTGTCCGACCTCAGGGCCGCGGATCGCGGCCATCGCGGCCTGAAGACACGCGGCCAGACTTAGAAGAAAGAGAGGGCGTCTTATGGGAAAAGGATACAGACCTGATCGCATCGGCGAGGAGATCCGGAAGATCATCAGCGATATGCTTTTGCACGGGCTGAAGGATCCCAGACTGGATTCCATGATCAGCATCACAGCCGTGGATGTCACATCCGACTACAGCTACGCTACGGTGTACTTCACAGTGCTCGGCATGGGTGCCGGCACCTCCGAAGAGGCGCTGGAGGATGTGATCGCCGGCTTCGAGAGCTCGAAGGGATTCATCCGCAAACGCGTTGGATCCGAGCTCAGACTGAAGCATACACCGGAGCTGATCTTCAAAGTGGATCATTCGCTCGAGTACGGGCGCCACATCGATGAGATCATAGAGACACTGGAATACAGTGACGATAACATAGACGGAAGTGACGGAAACAACGAATAAGATGACGATCACAGCGAATAAAGCATTAAAGGAAATTGGAGAGATCCTGGCAGGCGCGAATAGTGTCCTGCTTTTTCCTCATGATAACGCGGATGCGGATTCGGCCGGTGCCTGCCTGGCGCTTTGCCGCATGCTCCGGCAGCAGGGGAAGGAGGCATATATCCTAACCGATAAGCCGCTGCCGGGCTTTCTGCAGTTTTTGCTGAAGGAGGCAGGCTCTTCGGAGCCAGCAAAGCCTTTGGAGCCAGCAGACTCTGACTCTTCGGCCGGGGAGGCCCCTTGGTTTACGACGGATCTGCAGGTGCTCCCGGAGCCCGAGATCAGTTTTCTCGTGGACTGTAATGTTGAGAAAAGGATCTCCGGAAGGGCCGAGGCATTTCGGCGGGGGAAGACCAGCCTTTGCATAGACCACCACCGGGAGACGGTGAGCGACAGCGAGTATTATTATCTCGATCATGATGCGGCGGCAGCGTCGCAGATCGTGTTCAGGCTGTTCCGCGAGATGGATTGGCCTATGGACCGGGAGATCGCCAGAGACCTTTATACCGGGCTCGACGGGGATACGGGCTGCTTCATGCACTCGAATACGACCCCTGAGGTGCACCGGATCGCCGCTGACCTGTTGGAATATGGATTTGACATAAATGAGATTAACGTCAACCTGTATCTTAGTAACGATCCGAAGGCGGTCCAGCTTAAGGCGAGAGCGCTGCAATCCATGGATTTCCTGGCGGGCGGCAAAGCCGTGATGGCTAAGCTGACCCGGAAGGACCTGGAAGAGTTGAATGCGGATATAGATCAGACGGAGTCGGTGATCGATGAGCTTCGGAGCATCGATGGCGTGGAGATCGCGGCTCTGCTTAAGGAGGACCTGGGACGGATCCGGGTGAGCATGCGGGCTAAGTCCGATGGCAACGTGGCGGCGATCGCCCAGAAGTTCGGCGGCGGCGGCCATATCAAGGCGGCGGGTTTCAAGATGGAACGGCCGCTGGAGGAGGTCTATACCAAGTTGCGGGAGAAGATCGTGCACGCGGTGCAGGCTCTTGAGCCCGGTGAGAAGGAAGATGAGTCGGTGGCGACGGAGAGAGAGCCGGCTGTGGTTGAAAAAGAGCCGGTTGTTGCGGATAAAGAGCGGTAGGGCCGGGCGTATGATTAGCGATGGCATTTTGGTGCTGAACAAACCC
Organism: Bacillota bacterium; assembly: GCA_017431395.1. Classification (GTDB taxonomy): domain Bacteria; phylum Bacillota; class Clostridia; order Peptostreptococcales; family Anaerovoracaceae; genus Lentihominibacter. The sequence continues at coordinate 1,831 of JAFRLD010000174.1, forward strand.
CAGAACTGGACATCCCACGATTGCGTCGCCATCTGCCGGCGCGTGCTCCGGCTGAAGGGCATCAAGAAGATCGGCCACGGCGGGACGCTGGATCCTATGGCGGAGGGCGTGCTCCCGATCTTTATCGGACAGGCGACCCGGATCATGGAATATCTGGAACTGGACTACAAAAAATACACCTGCGAGCTGCAGCTCGGGATCACTACGGACACCCAGGACATCTGGGGCGAGGTGCTCTCCAGGAAGACCTTCGAGGGCATCACGGAGGAGCAGGTCCTGCGGGAACTGGACGGCTTCCGGGGCGTGATCTCCCAGATGCCGCCGCTTTATTCGGCTGTGCGCGTGGACGGCAAGCGGCTTTATGATCTGGCGCACAAAGGTAGGTCCAAGGCGGCTAAAAAGGCCGCGCTGGGGACTGACTCGGTCGATAAAGCCGTGCTGGAGACTGACGCGGCCATCAGGGCTGCAAATAAGGCGGACGCGGCCATCAGGGCTGCAAGCAAGGCGGACGCTGCCATCAAGGCCGCGCTGGAGAAGGTCGAACCGCGCCGGGTGCATATCCGCTTGCTCGAAGTGCATGAGATCGACCTGGAGAAAGGGCGGATCTCTTTCTCCGCGGAGTGCTCGAAAGGCACTTACATCCGGACGATTTGCGCAGATCTCGGAGACCGGCTCGGCTGCGGAGCGGCTATGACCGCCCTGCAGAGAACAGCCATCGGGAGCATCGGCCTGGAAGGATCGGTGAGCCCGGAGGAAATCAAGCGGATGGGCGAAGTTAGCGGGGATGGGGCCCTGCAGCTGGAGCAGCTGCTGCTCCCACCGGATGCGCCGCTCTCGCGGTTCGGAGAGATCACGATGCCCGCGGACCGCGCCCATTACTTCCGGCAGGGAAACAGCATCCGGCTGCATCAGGTTAGGAAGGTAAGACTTCCTGAGATCGAACCGGACCCGTTCGAAGGAAAGATTCCCTGCAACGCCCGCGGACGCAGGTATGACCGGATCTACCGGGTGTACCAGCAGGAAAACGGCCTGTTCCTCGGGACCGGATATCTGGACGAGGAGCATAGAGTGCTGAAAGCGGATAAAGTGTTTATGGCTTTGAACGAGCCTAAGAAGAAAAAATGAAAATATACGAATCACTGGAAGACATCAAAAATATAGAAGAGACCGTCGTGGCGCTCGGCAATTTCGATGGGGTCCACAAAGGCCACCAGCAGATCATCGAGCGTACGGTCCGTACTGCGAAGGCCATGGACCTTAAGAGCGCGGTCTTCACTTTCTCGAATCATCCGAGCACGATCCTGGGGCACGGCGATCCGGTCAAGAACATTCTTTACGCGGAGGAAAAAACGCGCATCATCGAAGAGATGGGGATCAATTATCTGATCAATATTCCTTTCACTAAGGAGATCCTTTTCATGCCGCCCGAGAAGTTCGTCGAAAAGATCCTCGTGGACTGCCTTCACATCAAAGAGGCATATTGCGGTTTCAATTACAGCTTCGGCTACCGGGCGTCCGGCACGCCTGAAGTTCTGATGCACGAAGGCCTGAAACACGGCTTCGGTCTGCATGTGCAGGAGCCGTATAAGATCGACGGGATCGTGGTCAGCAGCACCTACATCCGTGAGCTCATCACGGACGGCAGGATGGAGGAGGCGACAAAGTTCATGGGCCGGATGTATGCCATCGGAGGCGAGGTCATCGTGGGCAATAAGCTCGGCCGGACCATCGGCTTCCCGACCATGAACCTGGTGATCGACGAGACCATGATCACTCCGCCGAACGGTGTTTATATCACTTACTGCACCGTGGACGGCGTGCGCTATCCTGCAGTCACGAACGTGGGCAACAAGCCGACCATCGGCGAATACGCCAAGAACATCGAGACCCACATCTTCAATTACGATGAGGACACTTACGGCAAGCATATCAACGTGGAGTTCGTCAAGTGGACCCGGCCCGAGCAAAAGTTCGCCGGTATCGACGAGCTCAAGAACCAGATCCAGAGCGACTGCATCCAGGCCAAGGCTTATCATCGGGAGCGGGGGATGCTCTAAGGGCTGCAAAGGCTGGACGGATTCTTCCGTAGATCCGAAAAATAATACTTGCATTCGGATTCCGCCTGTGCTATATTAGTACCGTTGCCGATAAAAATCGGGATGTGGCTCAGCTTGGTAGAGCGTTGCGTTCGGGACGCAAAGGCCGCTGGTTCGAATCCAGTCATCCCGACCAAAAGATCCGCCTCACATTGATCGTATCAATGCGGGGCGGTTTTCATTTGGTGCACGCTATTTTCTTGTACCAGAAAGTCTTCTATACTGAGGTAATCACATGTTGGGGCGGTCCAGCCTTTGCGAAAGATGGGCCAGCCTTTGCATAATTGTTTTTTGTTGCAAATCGGAGCGGGATGGTCTAAAATGAAGTTTGTATGAAAATTCAACGTTTAAGGGGAGGAAACACC
>JAFRLD010000175.1 GCA_017431395.1 Bacillota bacterium
AAAGGAGTACACGTCTCCAGGACGTTCGGAACGCTCACGGGGGTCTGTGGATCCTCCCCCGGCTTTGCCAGAATGGATCTCTCCAGATCCTCCGCCAGCTGCTCCAGGCCACTCTCCTCGAGATTCGCAAGCATCGCTTTTTTTGTCAGTCCCAATCTCCGCAGAAGTGACCGCTCGGACAGATTCCGCCGCAGCGCAATATACAGTTCCCTGTTTATCGCTTCACTCATGCTCTCTTCCCTTCCTTGTTTTAGAAATTCCAGCTGTCGATATATTCCTGCTGCTCCTTCGTCAGATGATCGAAGGATACTCCCAGAAAGCGGAGTTTCCTCTCCGCCACCTCCCGGTCGATCTCCGCCGGGACGTAATTGAGCATCGGAAGTTCCTCCCCCTTATGGTCCGCCAGGAATCTGGCGCAGAGCGCCTGGATCGAGAAACTCATGTCCATGATCTCCGCGGGGTGTCCATCGCCCGCGGCCAGATTGACCAGCCTGCCTTCGGCCAGCACGTTGATGGAGCGGCCGTTCGGAAGCTCGTACCCCATGATGCTGTCACGCCGCAGTTCCACCTTCGTCGCGATCTTCTCCAGACCTTCCATGTCGATCTCCACATTGAAGTGGCCCGCATTGCAGACGATCGCCCCATCCTTCATGAGAAGCATATGCTCCGGGGTGATCACATCCCGGCACCCGGTCACGGTCACGAAGAAATCGCCGATCTCCGCCGCTTCCTTCATGGGCAGGACTTCGAAGCCGTCCATGATGGCTTCGATCGCCTTGATCGGATCGATCTCGGTCACATAGACCCTGGCGCCCAGTCCTTTCGCCCGCATGGCGACGCCTTTGCCGCACCAGCCGTAACCGGCCACTACGACTTTCTTGCCCGCCACGATGAGATTCGTCGTCCGGTTGATTCCGTTCCAGACGGACTGGCCGGTGCCGTAACGGTTGTCGAACAGGAACTTGCACTGGGCATTGTTGACCAGCATCATCGGGATCTTCAGTTCTCCCGCCGCGTCCATCGCTTTTAGACGATGAATGCCTGTGGTCGTTTCCTCGCAGCCGCCGATCACCCCGGGGATCAGATCCCGGTATATGGTGTGCATCCGCATGATCAGATCGCCTCCATCATCGATGATGATCTGCGGGCCCCCTTCCAGGACTTTCGAAAGATGCCGGTCATATTCCTCCTCGGATTCCCCGCGCCAGGCGAATACCTGCACCCCGCGGGCAGCGAGGGCTGCTGCCACATCGTCCTGAGTCGACAGCGGGTTGCAGCCTGTCGCGAAGACCTCCGCCCCTCCGTCTTTCATGACCGTAGCGAGATAAGCCGTCTTCGCTTCCATATGAACGGAGAGGGCCACCCTGAGTCCGTCAAAGGGCTTCTCCCTCTTGAAATCCTCATGGATGCTGCTCAGCACCGGCATGTGGCTGGAGGCCCAAAGGATCTTTCGCTCACCGGACGCAGCCAGGTTCTTGTCTCGAATCTCACTCATTTGTATTTCCTTCCTCATTATTACTATCGATATAATGCCATTTCGCTGCTTCTTCCTCCGCTTCTTTCACGGCGGCTGTTTTCGCTTGTGGCGGCAAAGGCTGGGCCCCCTCAGGATCTTTGCCGGGCGTGACCTGCCTTTGCAAAAGTTCCCCCATCCTGCCCTGGCGGGCTGCCAGAGCGAGACAGATGATCCCGAGAAGCGCATCGGCGATAAGCGCCGGGATCGCCCCCTCTACGCCAAAGCCCACGTTATATACGGCGGAATCCCGCGCAGAGGCCGCATCCAGTCCGAAAATAGAAGCCTCCGAGACCAGCCCGCTGTTGGGCAGGCCGAACAGGAAGTTCTGTGTGAAGTTCCATGCCGTATGGATCCCCATGGGGAACCAGATGCTCCCGGTGTACCATTTTGCCAGCGAGAACGAGAGTCCGCAGACGCAGATCTCAACCACCGAGAACACCGATACGCCGGGATTGAATGCATGCAGCAATCCGAAGAACACGCCGTTCACCAGTATCGCCACCCAAAGCGGGTAGCGGACGTTGATCCGCTCGTACATGAATCCGCGGGTCCAAAGCTCCTCCGTCGAACTCTGGATAAACACGCAGACCAGGGCAAAGATATAGAACGGGATCTGCATCAGGGCGAAGTTCAGGAACAGGTGGATGTCCCCATGGATCAGCGCGCATACGATGCAGCCGAAGTTCATGACGAATCCGACAAGCAGTCCCAGAAGAAGCGCTTTGACCGTGTTCCCGGGATGCGACGGCAGGAAGCTGCGAAGGATGAATCGGTTTCGCTTCGGGATCCCTGTGTACAGGAACACCCCGATGAACGCTGTCACGGTCGACAGATAATACATCATGGTAAATCTGGTCGCGTCCGGCATATAATCGAGTTTCTGCAGCAACCCGCTGAACGGCGTATGACCTTCGCCCATAAGGAGTTCCCCCGGCAGGCTGCAGATAAACATATACCAGATGACGGTGACCCCCAGGATCCATACGATCAGTTCGTGCCGGTCAAAGGGCCGTTTCTCAATGGTGTTTTCCATGCTTCTCTTCCCTTTCAAAAATGACTTACCGCCCGGGCGATCTCATAGTTTACCCGTTCTTCATCGATCGTCAGAAGCTCGCGGTTTCTCATCAGTAGCTTCCCATGGACGATGCTGTCCGTCACTTCATAGCCGGTGGAGGAATACGCGAGTGCGGCCTTCCAGTTATGTTTCGGCTGGAAGTTCGGTGCTTCCTCATCCAGCAGGATCAGGTCTGCGAGGCGCCCCGGCTCAATGCAGCCCGCTTCATCCGCAAGGCCTATGGCCCGGTAGCCGCCCTCCACGGCGATCTGCAGTGTCTCGGGAGCCGTCATGGCCAGGGAATCCAGGCCCGCCCCCTTCTGGGTCAGCGTGAGAAGCCCCAGCTCCCGGAACATGTTCAGGGCATTGTTGCTGGATGCTCCGTCCGTGCCGAGGCAGACATTGATCCCTTCCCGGAGCATGCGGGTAGCCGGAGCGAATCCGTTGCCCAGCTTCATGTTGCTCGCCGGGTTCGTTACGACCGAGATGGCAGGAGCTTTGAGGATCTCCATGTCCTCATCCGTCAGGTAGACACAGTGTGCCAGGATGGCGGGTCCTTCAAGCAGGCCCAGCCTTTGCACATAGGCGGCCGGGCTCATCCCGTGCTCCCGGAGACAGCTGTCGAATTCATTCTGCGTCTCCGACAGGTGCATGTGGATGGGAAGGCCTCTCTCCGCGGCGGTCTCCGCAATGAATTTAAGGTAATCCTCCCCGCAGGTGTAAATGGCATGGGGTCCAAGCCCGAAGGTCACATGGGCTTCCGGCACGTCCGCCGCATAGTCTATTTCATCAAGAGCCTCCCTGAGCCTGCGAAGTCCGCCTTCATCATGGCGGTCCGATCCGACAAGGCCCCTTGTGATGAGCGCCCGGATCCCGCTGTCCGCGCAGGCTTTGACGCACATCTCCGGGAACATATGCATATCCACGAAACAGGTCGTGCCGGTCCGGAGCATCTCCGTGATCGAAAGCATGTTGCCCCAGTAGGCCTGTTCTGCGGTCATCCGGCTCTCGAGCGGGTCGATCTTCCCGAACAGCCACTCTTCAAAAGGCAGGTCATCCGCGTAATTCCGGAACACGGACATATATGCATGGGTATGGGCATTGACCAGCCCCGGCATGCAAAGGCTGGACGATCCGTCGATCGTCACCTCCGCTTTGAAACCTTCCGGCGCCTGGTCGATCCCGGCGATGCGGCTGCCTGCGATATAGATGTCTTTCCTAACGCCCCTCTCATCTTCCAGAAGATGCACGTTTTTGATCAGGATGTTCATCTGCTCTCCTTTTATGTTAAAGTCGTTCCAACTTGCCGATCTGATCTGCCCAGTATCCCCAGCCTTCGGTCAGGATCTTTCGGCCGGCATACATCGATGCGAGTGAATCATCGAGCGGCGGCGCGATCTCAACGACGTCAAAGCCGATGATGTTAAGCTCCGTGAAAAGCTTCTCCAGCAAAGTCAGCGCCATTCGCGGCGTGATCCCTCCGAACTGCGGCGTACCTGTACCCCCGGCGAATCCGGGGTCCAGCGCATCTATATCGAAGGTCAGGTATACTTTGCTGAATTTCTTCATCTTCGCTACGCAGTCGGACGCGACCGCTTCCATTCCCTCACGGAAACAGTCATAGGCCGTCTTCACCTGAATATGGTGTCCCCTGGCAAACTCGAATTCATCCGGCTCAATGGAGCGGATCCCGATGAAATACAGGTTCTCTGTAGAATCGATGTTTGCAAGCTCTAGAGCCCGTTGCTCCGTAGACCCGTGGGACAGCGGATCTCCTTCCAGCTCGTAACTCAGATCCATGTGCGCGTCCACATGAATGATCCCAAAAGGTTCGGAAAGCGCCTCGTCGATCCCCCGCTCCACCGGGATCGTGACGGAGTGATCCCCGCCGATCATGGTGAAACGAATCCCTTTTTCGACCAGACCGTGCACGTACTCCTGAATCTCACGGAACATCGCATCTCGGTCTTCCCCTGTGAAATTCCCCGCATCCAGTACATTGAACTCTTTATAATAGGACAGCCTTTCCGTCGACGGTGTCGATGACTTCGTATTTGCCCGCAGAAGATCCGGCGCCTCCGCCGCACCTCCCCGATAGCTGACTCCTCCGTCGAAAGGGATCCCGAAAATCACGGCATCCACGGTGTCCTCTGTCATCTCAGGGCGGTTCAGCCCGCACCAGATCTCCGGATTCTTTGCCAGTTCGTTGATCGTCTTCATTGTTTTCTGCCTCCCGTTTAATAATCAATTATTATTATAAAGGATTCTCTGACTTTGTGGTAGAGCGAAATCCGTGATGGCCGTGTCAACATGTTGTGGAGTTGGTGGATTGGTGGAGTTTTGGCCCGACTAACGTCAAATGCGTTTTTTCCTCCGAAACGCGGCTAACGGCATCGTGTTTTCATTTTCGGGCATTCTTAGCCGCGTTTTAGTGGAAAAAATGTAAATTGACATTTACGCTCGCCAGTCGTGGACATCCCTAGCGAAAATCCCGCCTAGCCGCTCGCGCTTACGCGCTTGCGAGGCGGGATGTTTTGGCGGAAGTGGCTCGCCCT
>JAFRLD010000176.1 GCA_017431395.1 Bacillota bacterium
GACATTCTCTATGGGGCACGCGGCAGATAAGCGCTACTACATCGAAGCCAGAAAGATCAAATAATACCGCTAAGAATTATCAGAAATTCTTCCTGCGAAAGGCGAATGTTTTCTTTGCTTTTCACTTGAAACTTTCGTCTGATAATGTAATATAGAGTCAAAGAGTTTATTGCGCTAAAGGAGAGAAACTATGGAACTCAAAACACCCCTCTACAACGCCCACGTGAAGGCGGGCGGCAAAATGGTCCCGTTCGGAGGATATATCCTGCCGGTACAGTATGGGACCGGCGTCATCAAGGAGCACATGGCGGTAAGGACCGCCGCCGGCATGTTCGACGTATCGCATATGGGAGAGATCCTTTGCGAAGGGCCGGACGCGCTGGCGAATCTGAACCGGATCCTGACCAACGACTTCACCAATATGGTCATCGAGCAGGCCAGGTACAGCCCGATGTGCAATGAGCACGGCGGTACGGTGGACGACCTGATCGTATACAAGATGGACGAGAACAAATACTTCCTCGTCGTCAACGCCGCCAACAAGGACAAGGACTACAAGTGGATGCTGGATCATCAGGAAGGGAATGTGACTTTCACCGACGTATCCGACCAGTACGCCCAGATCGCGGTCCAGGGACCGAAGGCGATCGACGTGATCCGTAAGCTCGCCAAGGAAGAGGATATCCCGCAGAAATACTATTACGCGAAATTCGCGAGCGAAGTTGCGGGGATCCCTTGCATCGTCTCCAAGACCGGCTACACCGGGGAAGACGGCGTAGAGATCTATCTGCCGGCGGCAAGAGCTGAGAAGATGTGGGACGCGCTGCTCGAAGCCGGTGAGGAATTCGGCCTGATCCCATGCGGGCTCGGTGCCAGAGACACGCTCAGAATGGAAGCTGCCATGCCGCTCTATGGGCATGAAATGAACGACGACATCTCCCCGATCGAAGCAGGACTGGGATTCGCGGTCAAGATGAAAAAAGACGACTTCATCGGCAAGAAACCCATGGAAGAAGCCGGGGATCCGGAGGTTGTACGCGTCGGCCTGCAGGTCACGGGGCGCGGCATCGTCCGGGAGCATCAGGACATCTATAACGAGGCGGGAGAGCTCATCGGCCAGTCCACCTCCGGCACCAAGTGCCCGTACATCGACAAGCCGATCGCTATGGCACGCGTACCTAAGGAGTATGCAAAGGCTGGAACGAAGCTCGTCGCAGATGTCCGCGGCAGGAAGGTAGAGACGGAAGTGGTTCCGCTGCCGTTTTATAAAAGGTAATTATAATCAGTAATAATAAAAAGGAGAAGCACAATGGAATTCAGAACAGATCTTTACTACACGAAGACACATGAATGGGTGAAGAACGAAGGTGACGTAGCCACCATCGGCATCACGGATTACGCGCAGGATGCGCTAGGCGACCTGGTATTCGTCAACCTGCCGCAGGAAGGCGATGCTGTGCAGATGGAAGAAGTGTTCGCGGATGTCGAGTCCGTCAAGGCAGTCTCCGATATCTACTCTCCGGTCACCGGAACGGTTGCCGAAGTCAACGAAGAACTGCTGGATGCTCCGGAGCTGATCAATGAATCCGCTTATGATGCATGGTTCATCAAGGTCGAAGGCGTGACCGAGCATGTGGAAATGATGAATGCGGAAGAATACGAGGCATTCGTAGAGAGCGAAGCAGAGTAAAGAGAAGAGGTGGAATCTATGGGTACCTTCGTACCGAATACCACGGCACAGCAGCAGGAGATGCTGCGTGAGATCGGGTTCGGCCATATCAGCGATCTGTTCGCTGCGGTCCCCGAAAACGTGAAATTAGACGGCGAACTGGATCTGCCGGAGGGGCTCTCCGAAATGGAGGCAAGCCGGCAGATGGAGCAGATGGCGGCAGAGAACACCGTGTTCAGGACCATCTTCCGCGGAGCGGGAGCATACCGCCACTATATCCCGGCCATCGTGGAGAGCGTGCTCGCTAATGAAACGCTGCAGACCGCGTATACGCCGTATCAGGCGGAGATCAGCCAGGGCGTGCTCCAGTCGATCTTCGAATATCAGACGGGGATCGCGGAGCTGACCGGCCTGGATGTTTCCAACGCATCCGTTTACGACGGGGCGACCGCGGCAGCGGAGGCAGTCGCTATGTGCCGCGACCGCAAAAAGAACAAAGCTCTGGTCTCCGGTGCGGTCCAGCCGTCCGTGATCGAGACGATCAAGACCTATTGTTTCGGCAATGAGATGGAACTGGTCGTGCTCCCGGTGAAGGATGGCGTGACCGATCTCGACGTGCTCCGGGAGCACGTGGACGATCAGACCGCCTGCGTGTACATCCAGCATCCGAATTACTTCGGACGCCTGGAAGATGCGGCGGCCATCGGGGAGATCGCGCACGAAGTTAAGGCCAAGTTCATCATGGGGGTGAATCCGATCTCCCTGGGACTCTTGAAAACCCCGGCAGAATACGGAGCAGACGTCGCGGTAGGCGATGGGCAGCCTTTAGGCCTGCCTCTGGCCTTTGGAGGCCCGTATCTGGGATTCATGGCGGCGACCGACACGATGAAGAGAAAACTCCCCGGAAGGATCGTCGGACAGACGGTGGATACAGAAGGCAGGACCGGATACGTCCTGACTCTTCAGGCGAGAGAGCAGCACATCCGGCGTGAGAAGGCGTCCAGTAATATCTGTTCGAACCAGGCGTTATGCGCGCTGGCAGTAGGCGTTTATCTGGCGGCTATGGGGCCGGAAGGAATGAAGGCGGCCGCGTCCCAGTGCACCTCTAAAGCGCATTATATGGCCGAAGAGCTTGCCAGAGCTGGGCTTAAGCTTGAGCCGGGCGAGTTCTTCCATGAATTCGTGACATCCTCTGACAAGGCGGAAGAGATCCTGGGAGCACTTGAAGAGAAAGGAATCCTGGGAGGCCTGCCACTGGACGAAAAACGGATCCTGTGGTGCTGCACGGAAATGAATTCTAAGGC
>JAFRLD010000177.1 GCA_017431395.1 Bacillota bacterium
AGTACAAGGATCGCAGCCACTAATATGCCTGCGATCACAGCAAAGATGATTATCCTGCGATTTCTATTTGCTTCCACTGTACCAGACCTCCTGCTAAGATCCTTCCCGGATTCGTTTCAAGTTTTCCTTTATTTTACCCTGTCCATGCCTCTATGTCAAAGGCTGGACCCCCTGGCGGGGCATTACTTGATCTCGTTCGATCCAAACACGTTCATGATAGCGATCCCGAAGATGATCAGCGCCAGACCCACGATATCCGCCAGATTTAGGCCCTGCCTGAAAACCAGCACAGAAACGGCTGCCAGAAACAGGATCCCTGCCCCGGACCAGACGGCGTACATGTATCCCAGATTATAGGTGACCAGCGCTTTAGCAAAACAGACGAAGCAGATCAGAAGAAGCGCAGCGCAGAGTACGGTCGCCCACAGGACAGTACATCCTTCACTGTATTTCAGAAAGAAATCCGCGATGATCTCCGTGAGAATGGCGATGACAAAATACACTTTGCCTCTGGTCTTTTGCTCCAGCCCGTTCCATTTGTTCCGGATGCTCTCCATACTGCCTCCTCCTTATCCGATCGTCCCGAAGGCGTTCACGATCACGCAGCCTGCCAGTATGAATGAGATCCCGACGAGTCCAGCCTTTGAGACCGGCTGCTTGAGAAACAGCGCCGAGATCAGGGAGGAGGATACGATCCCGATCCCGCTCCAGATGGCATAGGCTATGCCGAGGTTGATGACGATGATCGCCTTGGAAAAGAAAAAATAGCACAGGAAGTACAGGAGCAGCGTCATGAACGAACGGAAAGGCTTCGTAAACCCTTCCGTCGTTCCAATGATCGCCGTCCCGCAGATCTCAAATGCTATTGAAAGTGCCAAAAACAGATAGACTTGTGTCATGTGAGTTTTTATTCTTCCTCAGGCACACACATACTGTCCGCGAAATCCGCCGGTCCATATACGGTCCCATCGACCTTATAGATCGGGTAGGACATATCATTCACATACTCCCCGCCGATGAAAACGCTGCCTGCGCCCACGGTCAGAGTGCACTCGGTCCCATCCTTTGACAGAAGAATGGTCCCTCCCTTATCGGTCACCTGATAGCCTGCCGATTCAGCCGCTTTCACGAAAGCCACCGGCTTCGCGAAATTCACGCCGATCCCATGCTCATAATCGTCCTTCATGTAAGGGGCGTTGTCCGTCGTATTCAGTGCGCTCGCATAGAGCAGCGCCTTATACAGGATCGTGGAATTTGTGAGCTGACGTTTCTCTTCTGTCTTAGCCAGCCTGGTCACATAATCCCTTCCTTCATCTTTGCCTTTTTTATATGCGTTCCGGACGTCTTTCATCTGTTTCTGGACACGGGCGATCTCCTGCTGCTCACAGTCCTGGCAGAACTCGATGGCGCCTCTGCTCAGTCCCGGCCGGTCCTGCTCCGCCAGAATGCAGTTTCTCTTGAACATCCAGTAAGCGCTGTCCTCCTGGACCGCGGAGCCGTCCACCTTGTATTCGTCAAGTGTGTCCGTGATCCCGGAGAAGGACGGTACGAAGATCGAGTGCTCCGCATTGCCCATGCAGAGCCACAGGAGCTGGCAGGCGTCCTTCGGCATGTCGGACCAGGTCTGAACGACGTGGACATCAGAAGAGCAGTTGGTCCCGATCGGACGGATGGCCGGATCCGTGCGCTCCGTCACATCATACTCTGTCCCCGCATAGCGGTCACGGTAGATGCCGAACACATCCTGGAGGGTGACCTTCTTGTCCGGCTTATAGAACAGCGGATAGTACGTATCGTTATCGAAGGAATCATCGCTGCTGTCTTCGAACAGATCATGGAACCATTCTCCGATCCCCCCGCCTTCCTTCTCATCATGCTTCAGGGTCGAAGGCGAAAGCAGGGCGTGGCCTCTCCATGTACGGATGTTGGCGAACTCATTCCGATAGCCGGTGATGGACTTCACCAGATTGTATTTGCCATCTTCCTTCACGACATTTCCGGCGGCTTCGATCGTCTCGAAGAGATTCGGGGCGAACACATAGTCTCCCTTGTTCTGATCGTCCACGACACCGATCATGTTCTGATTCCCGTGGACCGCCACACAGTCCGCCGGCATCTTCATGGCGCAATAGGTCTTGCCTCCGTAGATCTCCACGAACCAGGCTTCCTCCGGATCCGAGATCAGCAGTGTGTTGTATTCCGCGGAGCCATATTCAGCGATCAGCTTCTCGATCACTTCCACCGCTTCCCGAGCAGTCTTCGACTGGCAGGCGATCATAGCCGGGAGCACGGCTTCCCTGAGGCCGCCATCCTCCACCAAAGGATCCTGCGCAGCGTACTCCTCGCTGACCTCCGTGGTCACGGTGCCGACCACCGCAACGCCATATTCATTGGTGCAGCAGGCCGGATACATCCCGTCCCCCGCATCGGAGGAGTCCGGAACATAAGTATACTTATACGTGAGGTCCGGGAGCTTGAATTCGCTCCCCGTTCCGGTGTCGGTGAATACCCGTCCTGCCTTCTCCACTCTCGGCTGGACCTTGAACATCTTGTTGTAAGGTGAAGCGAGCTGGTCCTCACTTCTGGCGATGATGGTCGTACCATCCGCGCTGGCATCCTTGCCGATGTACACGTTGGTGCAGGCGAATGCCCCCGCCGTGGTGAACAGCATCGCCAGCATGACCGCAATGACAATGATTCCTATTCTGTCCATTTTGATCTCTCCTTTTTATAATAGATGACGTTTATTATTATGAGGTCACTGCACGGATCTGCTATGATCCGTCAGGATCCGGAGCAGGTCGCTCAATACTCCATAAGCGGTATGGTCGATCTCCGGCTCGAAAGGATGCTCGATCACGGTGACCCCGCCCATGAGGTCTGTGTAGATCGTGACATAGGATGCTGTCCCCTCCATGGTCAGGGCCAGAGACCCTTCCTCCACTAGAGCCGGCTCAACGACACCGACCGGCTTCCCGTCTTCGATCCAGCCGCGGCAGAGCAGCTTGATCCGTTTGCCCTGACGCTTCGCGGCTTCGATATCCTCCGGCGTGACCTCCCCGATCCCGGTCCTTCGTATATCCATCGGTGTGATCTGCACATCCATCAGCACGTTCATAAGAGCCGTCAGCTTAGCGGATGCGTCCCAGCCATCGATATCCATGCCCGGATCCGCTTCGACGAATCCCTGCCGCCGTCCTTCCTGAATGGCGTCTTCGAAGCTCACGCCTTTTTCCATTTCGGAGAGGATGAAGTTGGTGGTGGCATTCAATATCCCTTCCAGGGCTGTGACCCTGCATCCCATGAGGTTCTCTTTCGCCAGATTATAGACGGGAACGCCGTCCATGACCGTGGCTTCATGGCAGAAACTCACGCCTTTTTCTTTGGCAAGGTCCCTCAGCTCCCGGTAATGCCAGGCAACAGGTCCTTTGTTCGCCGTGATTACATGCTTCTCAAGGGATAGAGCCTTCCGGATATGGTCCGTTGCGGGCTGTCCCGTCATGATATCGATCGGTGTCAGCTCCGCCATAACATCGTATTCACCTGAACCGATGATCGCGAGAGCATCGAGCGACCGGTCAAACATATCGTCGGTAAGCGCCTTCGTGTCAATGCCTTCCGGCTGCAGACAGCCGCCCAGGCGCCTGGTGCAGATCGCGGTGATGACCGCTTCCGTGTCGAAGGTTTCCCGCAGGTAATCCTTTTTTCGCAGGAGCATCTCCGCGAAGGCCTTGCCAACATTACCATACCCGATCAGTGCGATCCTGATCCTGTTCATCGGCGTGCCTCCTTTGATAAGATCCCCGCGTTCTCTTTGAAGCGTTGTACAGAATTGATCCGGATGCCAAGGACCTCCTCGATCCTGCATTTGGCCATGATACCGTTGATCTCCTTCCCTGAGGGTTCCACATGGCAAAGGCCAAGTCCTAAATCTGTACGTATGTCTGTCATCGTCACGACATCGCAGAGATCTTCCACTGTGACTCCGAGTTTAGATGCTACGTAGGATTTCGCTTCATCGATCTTCATCTTCTCTGCCAGCTGCATTCTGAGTACCAGGTCCCCTGCCGTACGTACTCCTCCCATGCCGGCGCAGATCGCGTGCGTAGCTTCTTCTCCCAGAGGATCTCCTACGCCTGCCTACAAGCCGTCTACTTTGCCGAGCTCCACGAGCGCCTTGTCCGCTCGCGATACGATGTCCGCAGGCATGATCTCCACCATCGGTACGCCGCACACTCCCATACCGACATCCGCGTGGACCGGAATGCCCGCGACCTTCGTGCAGGCCTGGGTAAATGTGATGGTCCTGGCGATGTTCCAGGGGAACGACCGGCTGCAGTTCGTATTGACCACGAGGCCAAAAATGCTGGCGCCGGCCTCCTCGACCAATTTCACCTGGTCGTGCGGATAGAGCCCCGCCAGGCGCTTGCCCTTGTATTTTAACCTGCCATGCATGCCCAGCACGAACTCCCCGGCCATGCCGATCTCTACGGGCAGGTCCGGATGACGCGATGTGATCTGCTCACAGGCTTCCAGAGATGCCAGGAAGTCCGCATCGCCCGATGCCCCGCAGGTATCGAGGTTGATCCCGTCGGCTCCCGCCTTGTACATCTTCTCCGCAACGAAAGTGATGTCTTTGACGGAATGCTTCACCGCCTGTTCCTGTGCCTCCCAGGCTTCCTGGATCTTTCCCTCCGGGAGCAGTGTAGCCCAGTTGCCGACCGGTCCATCCGGCTGCGTATAAAAGCCCATGTCCGGCATGGCACCGTAGAGCAGCGGCATCGTAGTCACCTGCAGCGCTTGCTGCAGAGCACCCGCTTCACGCTCAGCGATGCCCTTGGCTGTTTTGAAGTTGTAATCGGTGTTCCCGATATCTACAGAATCACACCCCAGACACCGCTCATAGAGCAGCGTCTCCATTTCCTTCGGAAGCGGCACCTGCGATTTGACGTTGATCTTGTACCCGCCGGAATCATTGGTCAGGACGATCTCCCTGCCCGGGCTCACCCCGACGACACCCCCCGGTGCGGTAACGATGTCATATAGTTTCTCCATGTCTTCTTCGGACATGGGTTCTACCTTGCCGCATCGGACCGCATCCTCCGTGCCGGCCCAGATATCCGCACGGATCTCCTCCTCCGTCATGCGGACCAGAGAGCCATCCCCCATCCGCGTCCGGAACGTTTTTTCTTCTTTCATGTCTATACCTCATAAGGTCTGCATATTGTTGTTTCCCACTATGAAATCATTATACATCCGCTGCCTGATCAGGCACAACAATGTATTTGTATTAGGTTTACAAAACGTGGACTTAATGGTATAATTAGGAAAATACTATATGTTGTACAAAACCCTGGAGATTAAGGAGGTAATCATGAAAAAGGCAACAGGCATATTGCTCGGTCTGCTGA
>JAFRLD010000178.1 GCA_017431395.1 Bacillota bacterium
AATGCGGCTGCAGAAAAAGAGAGAGATGCGTGAAAGCGCATAGGAAGCAATATCAAAAGAACCGTGGGGCGCACGGGGATAGCTCGCTGATACTGGCTAGAGTACCTGCCTTGAACGAGAAGCCCCCTCCTCTACGCCGTCAGGCGAAGGTGGGGGAGCACGTCACCGAATAACCTTGTACAGGACATAATCAAAGATCAAAAAAGAGGCCTCGTGCCTCTTTTTTCATGGTTTCAGCCGTGCTATAGTTATAGTGGATGATGGAAGGAGGACGGTAAGATGAGAGGAAAGAGACTACCACTACTGCTGATCGCCTTCGCGCTGACGGTACTGCTGGCCGGGGCGCTTACCGGCTGCGGTGAAACGGCACTGGAGAAGGCATCGCAGAACATTGCGGCAAACGAAGCGCTGACGGGGGACTGTATCGTAGGATATGACAGCGAGCAGGACATCCTGTCGGTCGCGGTCATAGAAGACTGTGATCTGGAGGCACTCTTCACGACGCTGAACGAAAGCATTCAGGACCAGGAGATCGGCGGGCTCTATTTCACGGATGAAGCCTATGTCAATGCCTATCACCACTACCTAGATGATAATCTTAGAGACACCTACAGCGAGAAGATCGGCGGTCTCAGCTGCAGCTCCTTAGGCACACTCGCGCTGGGCGGGCAGGTGGCCCGGGAATCAAGCGGAGCCTGGACAGCTATAGCTTCGAAGGCAGGAAAGGTTTGGATCCCGAGTGTCTGGGACGCGAACGGTTATGAAGGAGAGGCTGCGGAAGGCCTGAAAAATATCCGCGTGCTTTGGACCTTATCCAATGAATGCGGCGGTGCCTGCATCTACCCGAATCTGGAGGAGCTGGCAGTCTGCGAAGAGCTGGAGCTCAATACAGAGCCTCAGGAAGGGGCGGAAGCTGACGCCACTGCCGAAGCAGAGCAGACGGAGGAGACAGAGGCTACAGAAGAGACGGAAGCTGCGGAGCAGGCCGAGGAGGCTGAGGCTCCCTCGAACCTCTATGAAATGGAGTTCGACTATGACGATTCCTATAGCGGATTCCGGCAGCTGAAGAAGGCGAAGAGCCTGCAGCGTATCCTGATCGCCCCATCCAGGTCCGGCTGGAAGATGAACCAGGGTACCGCAGGATACATCTTCGGGATCTGTAATTTCCGGCCGGAGATCATGATGAACCCGCCGGAGAAGCCTTACTCCGAGGATTCACTGGTCAGGGCGGACAGCATCGATGTATCGCTGATCGATGAGCCGGCGGTGAACAGCATCGGGATCGAGATGGAGGATACCCTCCGGACGGTGCTCCTAAAAGGTTTTCTGGAGGACGAGATACAGCCTTGCTATAAGAAGTGCGCCAAATACAAAGAAAGCTCCAAATCCCCGAAGATCAACGGCAAAGCCCTCGTGTATATCGTAGATCCGTATCAGTACTCCGAAAACGACTGGGCGGACAAGCGGGAATACAACAGTGACGGGAAGCTGCTCCTGGCGGAGATCGCAGATGACATTCCGGTACCGGAGCTCGCCGGGGATTATGATACGTTCATCTACGGGTATCCCACATTCACTAAAGTCGGCACGTACACCTCGGGAACGAAGGCGTATTCCCAGACTTACCATGTCCAGGTCTTTGACCGAAAGAAAAAGATCGCTTACGAGGCCCAGACCGTCGGTACGGAGCAGCCGGAAAACAAGTTCAGTTACAGCGGCAGCGCTCCGGATAAGCATTCCGGCATCGTGCCCGAGAAAAAAATCATCAGCTTCATTAAGAAACTGAAGTAGAATGGAAGCGGAATGAAGGCTCTTGATACAAGGAGGAATTGATGAAAAAGATATTAGCTATCATGGTAGGCATATGCATGGCTCTCTGTTTCAGTGCATGCAGCAATGAGTCCGAAGAAACCGGGGAGCCGATAGGGGCGGAAGTGGATCTGGATACTATCGTTGAGAGCATCGAGATGGAGGAAGGCTTCCAGCCGCAGATCGGCATCGTCCTGGGTTCGGGACTCCATCCGCTGGCGGATGAGGTCGATGTCGTTCAGACGATCCCTTATGAAGATCTGCCGGGATTCCCGCGTTCTACGGTGGAAGGCCATCAGGGACAGTACGTGCTGGGCTATCTGGAAGGAGTGCCGGTGATCCTGATGGATGGCCGCATCCATTATTACGAAGGATACAGCATGGAGGAAGTCGTTACTCCGGACAGGGTCATGGCGAAACTGGGCGTTGATACCGTGATACTGACAAACGCGGCGGGAAGTATGCGCGAAGATTTCAAACCGGGAGATGTGGTCTGTATCAAAGACCATATCGCATCCTTTATTCCGAACCCGCTCATAGGACAGAACGAAGAAGAACTGGGAGACAGATTCGTGGGGATGGCCGACGCGTATGATAGATCCCTGAGAAAGATCGCCCATAAGGCGGCGAAGAAAGAAAACATCGAACTAAAGGACGGCATATTCCTGCAGGTGACCGGGCCGACCTTCGAGACCCCGGCAGAAGCGGAATTCTATGCTTCCTG
>JAFRLD010000179.1 GCA_017431395.1 Bacillota bacterium
GAAGATCCTGATCGCGATCTCTCCGCGGTTGGCGACGAGGACGCGTTTGAATTTCCTGACTTCGTTCATATCCGATATCTCCTTTAAGAATATATTAAAACCATCCATACCGCATTCCAAACAATAAAAAAACGGTACAGATAGAGTTTATTGTACCATTTTTAGTGCGGAATAGCTATAGGTTTTTTTGCTTCGGTTCTCTACTGTCCAGATCAAGCAGCCAAAACTGCCCCCGCTTGAAATCGATGATCCCCTCCCGCTTCATCTTGTTGAGCTCATTGGACAAAGCGCTCCGGTTCACACATAGATACTGCGCCATCTGTTCCCGGCTCATCCTTACCGATACAACATCCGATCCCGACTTCCTCGCAAGGATATTCAGATAGATCAGAATGCGCCCCCTAAGGCTTCTCTCCGCCAGGATCTCAACTTTGTTCGTCATCCGGATATTGTCATCCGCCAGCATCTCCAGCAAGGCGCTGTGCATCTGGTTTCTCACTTTCGAATGCTCGATAGACTTCATGCTCACGAGAAGGATCCGGCAGTCTTCGTTCGCGATCAGATCGATCGGGGTGGTCTTTTTTCTTGACACCGGGATCTCCAGCGCAACGATCGACCCTTCCTCGAATACGGACACGATGTGGATATCCCCATTCGGATAGGTCTTCTCTCCGCGCACGCTCCCGCTCTCCACGATCCAGAGGGAATCGATCACATCTCCCTGATAGGAAATAATCTCGCCCTTCCTAAAGCTACGCTCTGTAATCGCGAGCTGCTCGAACGCGCTCATGTAGTCGGACTTCCTGACATATTGGAACAGCCCGCTGTTGATAATCGTTTCTAAATGTTTGATCGGCATAATCATAGTATACACTAAATCCACTCTATAAATGTTGTTACGACAACTTTTTGTTTCGTTTTTTTGGCCGCACCGGTTTCCGAAATACATCGACCACATGGCCTTCCGGATCGATGGTCTCCATCAGGATCTCATGATCACCTACCTGAATGACTGTCCCCACCGACACAAACTCCAGGATGCATTCCATCTCCGTCCGTTCCCATGCATCGAAGTACTTGGTTCCGGCCACTCCCATCACCTGGATCAACCCCGGATCCTCTTCCCGGGCGAACACCGGCTTCGTTCTGCAATACAGATGCTGATGCCCGCACAGGATCATGTCTGTTCCATACTCTTCCAGCAAAGGCAGGACCGTCCTTCGCAGGACCTCCGCCCTCTCATCATCCTCCGGAGAAGTCCCGACGGTAAACACCGGATGGTGCATCAAAGCGAAGCACGCAGGCTTCCCGCTCGCTCCGAGATCCTGCCGGATCCAGTCCTGCAGGAGGCGGATCCCCTCCGGATCCTCCTCTCTGATTACGTTCGTGTCCACTACGAGGAAATGACAGCATCCGTGATCAAAGGAATAAAAGAGAGGATCTTCCTCCCCCGGCCAGTCCGGCCCGCCATCCGGAAGGCCGAACCTCCTGCGGTAATCCCCCGCCGGCATCCTGCCCCGGTTTCCCATGGCCGTGAACACCCGCATCCTGCGGAGCGGCTCTCCGCCGGCCGCTGCGAGCGCGTCCCATTCCAGCTCCCGGTCTGCCCGGTTCACTATATCACCGGCGAGGACAAGGATCGGCGGGCCAGCCTTTGCAGCCTTCTCATATGCCGCCGCAAGCAGCCTCCCCCACTGGGAATAATCGTATTTTGAGGTCGGGCTGCGATACCTGTCACACTGCGGATCGCCCATATAGATAAATGTGGTCGCGGCTTTCTTTTCACCGCTTCGATCGTTCAACTCTGACATAGTATTTCCCGGTCTTCTCATCATAAAAGACCGTGCCCTTCTCGACCAGGTTCTCCTCGCCCCCCTGATCGGAGATCTGGTCGCTGTTCACGCTTTCGGGGTTATCGATCTCCTTGATCACATTTTTATTGATATCGACATTCCAGTTGATGACGACGGCGAGCATCATGCCTACCGCCAGCACCAGCATGGCATCCGACATGCTGCTGGTCCCGTCCATCGGGTTGACATCTTCTTCGTGTTCCGCGTCGTCCGCATGCAGCCTTCCCGCTCCGGATCGTCTGATCATACCTGTTCACCTGCTTTCCATTCCTGCCCCTGTTTCATCTGGGAAAGGATGCCTGCCATGTTCTGACGAGCGTAGTTCTTAGCATCGTCGTCACTGTATCCCGCTTACACCGCTTCCACATAGGCTGCTTTATATGCCTCGATCAGGGTCTGCCTCCTCTGCTCCGCTTCCGCCTGTGATTTCGCGGCCTCTTGCGTCACTGATGCCTCCTGCGTGGCTTTCCCCCGCATATTCTCCATCTCCAGGGTACATTCCATCAGGGTCTCCAGCATGGACATATAGTTCTTATACCAGCGTTTGCGTACGGTAGAGATCACCAGCGCGACCGCCGCACAGGCAAGTCCTGCGACCGTAGTATCGAATGCCATCAGAAGCGAGGTGGACAGCGTATAGGTGTCCCCCTGTCCCAGTGCGATAATGCCGGGTCCCAGCGGGATCAAGGTTCCCATAAGGCCAAGCATCGGACCGATCTTGGCGATCAGATCCGTCCGTTTCGTCCGCCCGTCATAATGATCCTTCTCCTGAGCGATCAGGCGGATCGCCAGGCTTTCCCTCATCATCGGCGTCAGATCCGGATGCTTCGTCAGCTCGATCAGCGCATCTTTCTGGCGCAAAAGCAGGCCGCTCCCGCTGATGATCCCGGCGGCTTTCCCTTCGCCCGCGGCTCTGATCTGATCGATCAGTGCCGGCATCTGGACATTCAGGTGGCGATGCTCTGTCACGATCTCCACGATCAGGGTCCCAAGGATGAACACGGTAAGGGCTGCCAGAAGCACCAGCAGCACCATGACCGGGATCTTAAGGCCTGAGGACATGGCCCGCAGGGTACCTGAGACCACATCCTGAAATCTGTCAGTCATATAGCTTATCTCCTTGATTCTTCGTTCGATGCTTCATTTTACCAAACTTATAAGATGAATTACGTTGTTCAAACAACGATTATGCACTGAAAAGGAGCTTGCCGCGAACTAAAGCAACGGCAAGCTCCTGACATCCGGCACAAAGCAGGTTTTGAATGGTTTTTTTAGCTCTTCGGCCTATTTGATCTTGATCGTCACTACAGCGTTCTTGGATGCTGCGTTATACTGATCATTGGCGGCTGCGGTAGCCTTGACCGTGACCTTGTAGGTCCCCTTCGGGGTCCCCTTCTTGACCTTGATGTTTCCGGTCTTCTTATCAACGGTAAATTTGCTGCTCTTCTTATTAACCTTGACCTTCTTGAATGTCACGGTCGTCTGGGCACCTTTTACCGCCAGCGGCTTTTTCACGGTCTGTGCTGTTTTCTTTACTTTCTTCAGCTTAACGTTCTTCGTAACGTTCTTGACCGTCAGCTTCTGGGTCATCTTCTCAGCATTCTTGATGATGACTCCGGAGACGCCGGAGCAGAACGCGTATCCGCCGATCGCTTTCTCACCGATCATACCCTGCTCATCTCCGCCGACCATCATCTGATAATCGGAGGTCGTAGCCGTAGCGTACTTCTCCACTGCAGCAGCCTTCGGTGTCTCACCAAGGGTCGCCTCTCCCTCCGGAGCTGTCTGTCCGAAGGTGGTCGCGATCACCGCGTTCGGAACGGTGTATCCGCCCTCCAGATTCAGGGCTTCATCGGTTCCCTTCGTATTCGGGAAGAAGTATCCGTCCTTCTGAGCAAGATCCAGATAAGTGCACTTGGAATACACTTCCGCTGCTCCCTTGTACCAGTCGGTCAGCTCGATGCTCTGCACCTTAGAGATATCGATGCTGTTGTCGTCGAGAATGTTCTGGATCGAAACGCCATGCGTCACATCGAATATTCTCCAGCCGTTCTTGTTATAGGCATATCTCGCGTTTTCGAGGTCTGTTCCCAGCGCCTTGAACTCAGCATCGGTATAGTACTTCTCTGTTTCCTTCACCAGGTTTTCATCGGTCTGCTCCATTCCTGCTTTGTAGGTCTTGACCGTGACCTTGAATGCGTCCTCGTCCAGATATTTTGAGACAATGACTCCGGAGACGCCGGAGCAGAATGCGTATCCGCCGATCGCTTTGCCATCGATCAGGCCCTGCTCATCTCCGCCGATCATCATCTGGTAGTCAGAGCTTGTGGCCGTAGCGTACTTCTCTGTTGCATCCGCCTTCGGTGTTTCACCAAGGGTCGCCTCTCCTTCCGGAGCCGTCTGTCCGAAGGTGGTCGCGATCACCGCGTTCGGAACGGTGTATCCGCCCTCCAGGTTCAGAGCTTCATCGGTTCCCTTCGTGTTCGGGAAGAAGTATCCGTCCTTCTGGGCAAGATCTAAATACGTGCATTTGCCATATCTCTCTGCCGCTCCCTTGTACCAGTCGGTCAGTTCGATGTTCAGCACCTTAGAGATGTCGATGCTGTTGTCATCGAGGATGTTCTGGATCGAAACGCCGTGCGTCACATCGAACAGTCTCCAGCCGTTCTTGTTATAGGCATATCTGGCGTTTTCCAGATCCGCTCCCAGTGCCTTGAATTCGGCATCTGTATACGTCTTCGTCACAACGGTCTTCACCGGCTCTGCCGTAGCGATATCAGCTCCTTCCTGATAATACTCCGTCGTTACGGTGAACGCTGCGTCTGCAGCCTCCCCCTCTGCGAAGGATGTCACTGTCATCCCCGCGAAGCATGTGAACAGCATCGCAAGTGCTAGGGCGACTGCCATCGCTTTGTTTCTGAATTTCTTCATACCGATATCGCCGAGGAGGGTCAGTGAGTGGCGCGGGAAGTAGGTCGCGCGTGTCTCATC
>JAFRLD010000180.1 GCA_017431395.1 Bacillota bacterium
ATATAGAACAGCAGATTAGACGTGGTCGCCTGCTTCGTGAAATATCCCTGCGGCAGGACCGCACGGATGGTCAGGCCGCGCAATGTGTTTTCGGTCGTATCACAGGTGATCACCTTGTCCCCTTTCGCTTTGAAAGGAACGTCCACCTGATCCCCGGTCCGGACGCCCACATTGTTCGGATCTATGGCCTTCGGGAAGGTCACCGTGAAGCTGACGTGCTCGATCGACTGGGCCTCCCAGGACGTACCGACCAGATTATAATACACCTCGTCCGCATCCTTCAGATGGTCCCCTTTCATATCGAACACATAGGACATCTCATACGTTGTGTCCTCGTCCGCATATTCGTTCGGATCGCCGATCTTGTAGTACCAGGCTTCATCGCCTTTTTCCGGATCACAAGGCTGTCCGCTCAACATCTGAAAATCGCGGACGGCCCCATAATACTCCGACTTCTGTCCATCCCGGTCCAGCCGTATTTTGTATGGAATGACCCGGTAAATGCCGTGGCTTGGCGCGGTGAAATGAACATCTATAGTCTCCGTGATGAGGTATGTATCATCCTCCTGGACCTGCATGTCTATGTTGTAGTCTTCGATGATGAAATTACTTGCCGCATGCACGGGCTGTGCAGCTGCTATGCCCATCGCAAGCAGCAAAGTGAATGTCAGAGCGACCATCATTATATGCGCTGCCTGCAGGCTCCCGCATCTGTTTTCCCTTGCCATGATCTCTCCTCCTCTCTGCTGCCTACATGATACCATACTTTGTTCGCTGATTCACTTACAAAATCAGGCCAGCCTTTGCATATCATATGATAGAATATATCTGTCAACCGAACGCAAAACGAAACGGAGATGCCTCATGACCAGTCCTGTTAATCTATACCTTCTGTCCCGTATTAAAGGCAAGGATTCTTTTAACCATGTCTTTCACCATGCTATGAAAGGGCAGTCACAGAAGCAGACGCCGATCCACGAGATCGAGTCCCTGCGCAGTTTCACAGACCAGATGATCAGCTGCGGTGTGCCGGTCGACGCGCTCGACGGGTTTTTTCTCGGATTCAGCATCCCGCAGATCGGCAAGGAGTTCGACCTTCTGAAATTCCGCCCGGACGGGTGCCTGAATATCGAGCTGAAATCCCTGCCGGTGCCTTTGGAGCAGATCCGGACCCAGCTTCTGAGGAATCGTCATTATCTGGGCCACCTTGGGGTCCCCATGGAGCTGTTCACGTTTGTTTCCGATACCCGGCAGTGCTTCCATCTGACGGAGCACGATGTGCTGGCCTCCGCGACGCCTTCGGATATCGCAAAGGCTGTACTGAGCTTTCAGCAGGATTACCTGACGGAGATCGACGGGATGTTCCGTGCATCGGAGTACATCGTCTCCCCTTCCGGAACCCCGGAGAAATTCCTGAACCGGGAATACTTCCTGACGCAGGCGCAGGATCAGGTGCGCAAGGATCTTCTGAATGGGCTGGGCGAAGTGACCGGCAAAGCTTTCTTTAGCCTGACCGGCAAGCCCGGTACCGGTAAGACCCTGCTCCTCTATGATGTCGGCCGGACGCTTTCTGAACGGGCGCGGACGGCGATCCTGCACTGGGGCGAACTGACCGCAGGGCATGAGATGATCAACGCAGCCGGCATCGATCTGGACATCCTTCCGTGGTCGGTGATGGATGGGAACGGGAACGCGGGACTTGCGGATACAGCCCCCTCCGGCGGCGGATCCGAAGCGGGCCTTCCCCGGCTAGCGCCGTACTCCTATATCCTTGTCGATGAATCCCACCGGCTAAGTCCGGAACAGTTCAGGCAGATCTGCAACACGGCGAAAGCGTATCACCAATGCGTCATCTTCTGCCTTGATCCGGAGCAGATCCTGACCACGGTAGAGCGGCGAAATAACATCGCCGGGCTCGTGGCAGAGCTTCCGCTGTCGGGAGCATTCACCCTGTCAGAGCGTCTGCGGGGGAACCGGGAGCTGTCCGCTTTCATTCAGGAGGTCCGGGATCTGAACAAACGGCCGCATACGCACATGGATTACAAGGATGTGACCCTGGGATACGCCGCCACGATCGCAGAAGCCCAGAACCAGCTCGCTTACTACCGGAAGCGGGGATTCGTGTTCATCAATTACTATAAGAACGCGCACCCGGAGACAGGAAGTGACACGGCGGCGGGGGCGGGCACTGGCGACGGCCTGATCCCCGACAATCCTTTCGCCGACTACGAAGGCGGCTACGACATCCACCATGTCATCGGCCAGGAGTTCGACCGGGTCGTTATGCTGCTTGACCGCTCTTTTTACTATGACGAGGATGGGAAACTGGAAGGGGTTCCCCGGCCGGATCCGGACTACCTCTATCCGAATCTGTTTTATCAGGGGGGCACGCGCGTCCAGGAGCAACTGGCGCTGATCGTCCTGGAAAATGAACCGCTGTTTGACCGGATCGCGGAGATCCTGGAGTGATGCTGTCATGGACTACATTTTAAAAAGAAGCAACCGAAAAACCATAGGCATCGAAGTCACCCCGGAGGGGGTCCTCGTGCGCGCGCCTAAGCGGGCTACTGCCGCTGAGATCGAACGCCTGCTGCGAAAACACCGGCGCTGGATCGAGAAAAGACAGGAGGCGCTGGCGGCGGACCTTGAGACCGCCCGCGAAGAAGGTCTGCTTTCAGAGGAGGACCTGCAGGCCCTTGCCCGGAGAGCGAAGCAGTACATTCCCGAGCGGGTCGCTGTTTACGCTCCCCTTGTCGGCGCCAGCCCGGGCCGGATCACCATCCGCACCCAGAAAAGCCGCTGGGGCAGCTGCAGTTCGAAAGGGAACCTGAGCTTTAACTGCCTGCTGATGCTGACCCCGATCGAGGTGATCGACAGCATCGTCGTTCACGAGCTCTGCCATCTGAAGGAGATGAACCATTCGCAGCGGTTTTATGATGAAGTCCTCCGCGTCTTCCCCGAGTACAACAAATGGCACCGCTGGCTCAAGGACCATGGCGGTGCCATCATGAAACGCGCTCATTGGCAATAGGCGATTTATCACCCTTCGATCCCGTAGAATCGCATGGCGTTTTCTTTTGTCTTCGCAGCGAGCTCCTCGAAGGGGATCCCTTTGATCTCAGCGACCTTGCGGGCGGTATACTCCACGTTCGGCGGCGTGTTCGGTTTGCCGCGAAGTGGCACCGGACTCAGATACGGCGAGTCCGTCTCCACCAGCAGGAAATCTGCCGGGATCTGCTCCGCTACGGAGACCGTCTTCTTGTTATTCTTATAGGTCACCGGGCCTGCAATGCTCAGGGTCGCGCCCATACGCACGTACTGTTTCCCGAGCTCTGCGCTCCCGGAGAAGCAGTGCAGCAGCACGCGGGCATCCCTTGTGACCCCGGAGCTTC
>JAFRLD010000181.1 GCA_017431395.1 Bacillota bacterium
ATTGTATTAACGTGTAGTCCTGATTTGGAGCGGATGAAGGGAATTACGCGGAGGGGCCTCTTCCCCTCCGCCGGCCTGCGCCTCCCTTCTCGGTCGGCTTGCCCCGCTCCCTACTCTACAGTCCACCGGACTGTAGAGCTTCACGGTCGCGCCCTTTCGGGTTCGATTCCCACCATATATCCGCTCCAAAAGAAGAACCCGCCTGGTGGCGGGCTCTTCGGTTGGAGCGGATGAAGGGAATCGAACCCTCGACGCGAGCTTGGGAAGCTCGAGTTTTGCCATTAAACTACATCCGCAGGATGCTGGGAGCGGGATTTCCCGCTCCCGGTCATTTGAATTTCTTCGTTTCTGTCCTAATACAGTTTACGCATTTGTATCGGGATTGTCAACCTCTGCCGTGCTTTATTCGGCTTCCGGAAGCTCAGATGTGCAGTTCGGGCATCTGGTAGCATCGATGCTGATCTCGGACTTGCAGAACGGGCAGACCTTCGTGGTCGGAGCCTCTTCCTCTTCTTCCGGCTTCTTGACCGTATTGTGTGCTTTGTTTACGGTCTTGATGATGCAGAAGATGACGAGAGCTACGATGATGAAATTGATGACTGCCATGATGAACTTGCCGTATCCGAGGGATACGCCGGCGAATTCAGCGGTCAGGTTCGCGAAGTTGTCGCCAACGAACAGACCGATGATCGGGTTCAGGATGTCCTCAACGAGCGATGTAACGATCGCTGTCAGGGCTCCGCCGATGATGATACCAACGGCCATGTCCATTACGTTTCCTTGCATTGCGAATTCCTTGAATTCCTTTACGAAGCTTTTCATAATGATATATACATCCTAAATAATTAGAATAAATGCCAACGGCTATTGTACCACAAAATGGGTTCGATGAAAACCAAGACAATAAAAAAACTTTGGGCAAGACATAAGCCGGGTTCTGTATTAAACGATCATCTATCTCGACCTGCCGTTGCCGACAGGCTCCAGCGACCTACCTTCCGGGCGGGGACGGGCCGCCCCCAGGCTATAAAGCCCTGTTGCCCTTTTTGGTCTTGCTCCGGATGGGGTTTACACGAGGGGTATGTTACCATACTCCTCCGTGAGCTCTTACCTCACGATTTCACCCTTACCACGGGAATTCCCGTTCGGCGGTGTGTTTCTGTTGCACTTTCCCTATGGTTGCCCACGCCGGACGTTATCCGGCATCCTCGCCCTATGGAGCCCGGACTTTCCTCACATGCCCCGAAGGCATGCGCGATCGTCTGTCTTACCCAAAGTAATATTGACCCTATATTCGGCCTGAGCGGCCGTCCAAAAAACTACAGCGTATACGGGTTCGTATTTGATTCTGCCTCCAGTACTTCGAGGGACCGGCCAGCCTGAGCACGGATCTGAGCGGCCATATTCGGTGTGAAGATCTTTTCCGTGCCATAGTGGCCCGCATCGATCACAGTCAGTCCTACCGCTTTGGCATACTGAGCCTCATGCAGCTTCAGATCACCGGTGATATAAGCGTCGCAGCCCTCCCGGACCGCCGTGTAGATAAAGTCCCCGCCGGCGCCGGTGCAGAACGCGACTTTGCGGATCTCCTCTTTGCCGCCGTCTACGCAGCGCACATAATGCAAAGGCAGGTCCAAAGCCCGTTCCACATAAAGCTGGAATTCCCGGAAGTTCATCGCCTTCGGCAGATAACCGATGCTCCCGACTTCATCTACATCATATTCGAAGCCTTCCTCATCATCCTCCTCATCCGAGAGGAGCGTGATCGTATACTCATCCTCCAGTTCCTCGTCATCGTCTTCGTCCGGCCGGGCCACGTCCTGTAATTTCAGCAGGTCTGCCAGATACATGTTGTTTCCCTTGACCGCCGTATCGAAGGCCAGATGAGAGGAATAGATGTCGATGCCCTCCTGGATCGCCCGAATCACATAGCGTCCCACCGGATTGCCCGGCTCCACCTTCGAAAGCGGGTGGAACAAAAGCGGATGATGCGTGATGATCATATCGACCTTCTTAGATGCGGCTTCCGTGATCACATCATCGTTCACTTCAAGGCAGACCAGAACACGTTTTATGTCTTCTTTGCCATCGTGCACCTGGATCCCGGAATTGTCCTCATCCTCAAACCATTCCGTCGGTGCGATATCCTCCAAAATATCGATCAAATCACTGTATTTCATGAGATAATCCCTCCAAATATGCTATATTCTCATGTATCTTCTTCTCCAGCTCTGGTTCCGGGGTCCTGGCGCGCTGAAGATTCGTCAGGATCAGTTCTTCCTGAGAGATCCGGTAAGCGAAATAATCCTTGAGCGGTCCGTGCGCATGGATCATCCACGGCGGCACCCTAAGCCGGACATCTTCCTCCGGATGTCTGACAAGCTCTGTCCGGTCATGGCCAGCGAGGTCACGCTCCGTCCAGCTTTTGCTCGACGGATCCCCCGGGCTGATCGCCGTAATGATCTCCGGCAGGTGGCGTCCTTCCCGAACGATATCCTCGCTGACGATCCGGAAACCGTTCTCCAGCAGCCACTTGCGCAGGGGCCCGGCCCCTTTTCTCGGCTGCAGGATGTATTTGCGAAAGCTGAACGTATGCTCCGGAGAGTCTGCCAGGATCTGCCGGATCAATTTGCCGCCCATACCTGCGATGATCACCGCGTCCGCCTCGCCGGGCGCCAGCACCTGAAGACCGTCGCCCGCGCGAAAATCCAGACCGCTGCCAAACTGATAGGCCGCAGCGGTCTCTTTCGCTTTCGCCAGGGATCCTTCGCTGATGTCGGTCAGGATCGCTCTGGGACAGACCCCCTGTGCGAACAGCCACACCGGGATCTGGCCGTGATCCGTTCCGATATCCGCCACCGTTTCTCCCGGCTCGATATGGTCTGCGATCACCTGCATCCGGTCACTGAGTTTTATCCTGAGTTCTGTTCCCTGCGCGCACATAGCGTCATTTCCCTCCGCAGATCCGCCGGGGCCTACTCCAGATAATCCTTTAGTTTCTTGCTTCTGGTCGGGTGCCTGAGCTTACGAAGCGCCTTCGCCTCGATCTGACGAATACGCTCTCTGGTAACGTCAAACTCCTTACCGACCTCCTCCAGGGTCCTGGCGCGTCCATCGCCCAGGCCGTACCGGAGCTTGAGCACCTTCTGTTCCCTGTCGGTCAATGTGCTGAGCACATCCACGAGCTGCTCCTTAAGCATGGTGAACGCCGCTGCGTCCGCCGGTGCCGGGGCATCCTCATCCGGGATGAAGTCGCCAAGATGGCTGTCCTCCTCCTCGCCGATCGGTGTTTCCAGAGAAACCGGTTCCTGGGCGATCTTCATGATCTCACGGACCTTCTCGGTCGTGATGCCCATCTCAGCCGCGATCTCGTCCGGGGTCGGTTCCCTTCCCTGCTCCTGCAGCATCTGTCTGGATACACGGATCAGTTTGTTGATGGTCTCGACCATATGTACCGGAATACGGATCGTTCTGGCCTGGTCCGCGATGGATCTTGTGATCGCCTGACGGATCCACCAGGTCGCATAGGTACTGAACTTATAGCCTTTGCGATAATCGAATTTGTCGACCGCCTTGATCAGGCCCAGATTCCCCTCCTGGATCAGGTCCAGGAACAGCATGCCGCGGCCCATATATTTCTTGGCGATCGAAACGACCAGACGGAGGTTCGCCTCGCAAAGCTTCTGCTTCGCATACTCATCGCCCGCCTCCATCCGTTTCGCGAGTTCCACTTCCTCCTCTGCGGTCAGAAGAGGCACCTTGCCGATCTCCTTAAGATACATACGGACAGGGTCCTCCACAGAGATGCTCTTCGAAAGGGCACTCTCCAGGTCGATCTCCTTGGCTCCTGCAGCTTCCGCCGCGGCCGCCTCCGGATCCACATCCTCGCCTTCTTCTTCGAGCTCCATGATATCGCTCTCGTCCGGCTCTTTTTCCTCCAGGATCTCGATCTGATTCTTGATGATCTCCTCGTAGATCTTCTCCATCTGCTTCTCATCAAGTTCCATCTTATCGAACGTTTCGGAGATCTCCGCATAGGTCACCGACGGTTCTTTTCTGGCCAGCGCACGGTCGATCAGTTTCTGCAGGGCTGCTTCATCCTTAGTCTGGGTGAACAGTTTGCTGTCCGTTCCCTTCTCGATGATCTCCCGAATATTATTACGAAAGACCTGAAGCTCCGCATCAACGTTGACATTGTCCTTTTTCGGATTATTAGCTGCCATTCTTTATTCCCCCTGTCCTTTTAACTGTTTCTGTATCTCGGCCTGCTCCTTCATGAGGGCCCGGATCTCATCCTCTGAGATCGTCCCATCATCCAGAGACAGCATCCATGTGATTTCCTGATCTCGCTGCTTCAGTCCCTCTCGGCGCACGAAACTGATGCATTGATCATAAATAATTCGTTCTTTATCCTCCGGGATCACCAGTGCGTCGATCCCCTGATATATCTCGAAGATCTCAGGACCCATCATTTCCCGCAGTTTCCTAAGATCCGGCGGTCCGTTATCCGCTCCCGCGGCGACCTTGGCTTCCAGGATCATCTGATAAAGCGTTCCTCCTGCCTCGCTTCGAAAGACCGAAGACCGTATATCCTCCGGAATCTCTGTATACCTGAGATCCATCAGCATCAGCTTCAGCAGGGTCCGTTCCGCGCTTGTGATCTCCGGCGCGTCCGGCATCTCTCTCTCATAGTGCCGCACGGGCCTTACCGGCTCTTCCTGCCGCCCGGTCTCGTATTCCCTTCGGATCGCCTGCACGGAGATCCCGGTCTGCTCTGCGATCTTGTTGATGTACAGGTCTGCCTCCATGGGCTTCATCGCCTGCAATGCCTCGATCACATCGCGGAGGAAGTCCAGTTTTTGGGCCTCATCGGTCAGATCGTACCGGCTGCCGATCCGCGCGATCTTGAAATCCCCGAACGGGAGCGCGTCGTCCATTAGTTTCGCAAAGGCTGGTCTCCCATTCTTCTTCACGAAATCGTCCGGATCCTTGCCGTCGGTGATCCGCAGGACCTTCGGGCGCAGCCCTTCTGCATATAATATGTCGACCCCTCGCATAGCGGCATTCTGCCCTGCTTCATCCGCGTCATAGGAGAGGATCACATTCTTCGTATACCGCCGGATCAGCCTGGCCTGATTCTCCGTAAGCGCTGTCCCCAGGGATGCGCACACATTGCGGATCCCCGCCTGGTAGAGGGAGATCACATCCATATAGCCTTCGACGAGCACGATGCGGTCTTCCTTCGTGATCTCGGTTTTCGCCAGGTTCAGATTGTAGAGGTTGTTTTTTTTCTGAAACACCTCGGACTCCTGGGAATTCAGGTATTTCGGATTCCCGTCCCCGAGGATCCTTCCTCCGAAGCCGATGACCTTGCCGCCCGCATTGATGATCGGGAAGATCACCCGGTCCCGGAACTTGTCGTAATACCGGCCTTTTGACTGGGAGATCAGGCCCAGCTTCAGGAGCTTCTCCCGTGAGACTCCCAGGCCCTCCATATGTTCAAGAAGGCTGTGCCAGGAGCCGTCCGCATAGCCGATCCCGAAGCGGTTCATCGTCTCCTCCGAGATCCCGCGGTCCTTCATATAGGTATAGCCGGGATTGACCTGCTCCCGCATCTTTCGGTAATAGAATCTGGCAGCCTCCCGGTTGATCTCATAAAGCTCTTTCTTATGCTCGCTGCTGCCGAAAGCACCGGTCAGATCGATGCCGTAC
>JAFRLD010000182.1 GCA_017431395.1 Bacillota bacterium
GGTCAGCGCGCGGTGGGTTTTTTCGCCAGCCAAGGAAATACCCCGGGACCAAAAGAATGGATGTCAGGCCGATCCCAGTCAGCCACAGAGAAAGAATGTCGTGAATGTTGATCGCGAACGTGAATGCGATCGCTCCGGTCACGACAACAAAGATACGTGTGTAGAAGATCAGTTCCCGGTCACTGGCGTTCTTCACAACAAACGCTTTGATGATGTCTTCCGCCACCATAACACCGGATGCGAGCAGAAAGGAATCCGCCGACGACATGATCGCGGCGATCAGCCCGACCATGATCAGGACTGCCAGAACGGATCCGCCACGCTGAAGAAGGAAGGTGTACAGAATGGACTGGGAATCCTCGACCCCACCGGTTATGACCTTTTGAAATACGCCAAGATAGGAGATCAATACAAGAGAGATCAACGTGATCACGAGCGGAAGCATGAAGCCCCAACGGGCTGTGCGGCTGCCTTTGCTCGCATAGATCCGCTCCCAGTTTGTCTGATCGTTCATCAGGAAAAACAGCCCGAACGCGGCGATGTAAATAATGATCTCATACCAGGAAAGATCCGTCTGGAACAAATTAAGATTGTCCGGATCCCCCGCCGCCCGGTAGTATTCCTCGACCCCGCCGATCCCTCCTGCGATCCGCAACGTGACGACGATCAGCGCAATGATGCTGAAAGTCTGCAGGATCCCCTGAAACACATCCGTCAACGCCACGCCCCAAAGTCCGCTGAGCACAGTATAGGCGATGATGACGATAAAGATCAGGATCAGCGCCAGGCTCCGCCCGATCCCGAATGTAATGGTGATCAGATAGGACAAAGCGCTGAACTGCATAGCGATCATGGTAACATTCCGGATGAGCAGTGCTGCCGCTGCAGGGATCCGGATCACCCCTCCGCGATCCGGATAGTTCACCGCGAAGAATTCCGTAATGCTCCGGTAGTTCCGATCCCGGATCCGGTCAATAAGAAAGAAAGCGAAAAACAGCTCCACGATACAGGACATAGCCATGATCCAGTACTGGCTGGCGCCGAAATCATGGCTCCTTCCCACCAGTCCGATGATGGTGCCCCCTCCGATCCAGGTCCCAAGGTATGTGAAAAACACAAACCCGATCCCCAGGGACCGGCCGCAGTAGCTGTAGTCCTCAAATGAAATCAGTGCTTTCCGGATCAGGAAAGCACTCAACGCAAATAAGACGATCAGATATATCTGTACAATGATCAGAGAACTATTCATTCTTCTCGACCTGACGATTGCTTCTGACCCAGTCGATCACATCCTCCTCATCGAATCGGATGTTCTTGCCAAGCTTGATAAACGGGAGTCCCTGTTTCTTCAGGTTATAAATGGTAGTCCTCGTTACCTGTAGCATCTCTGCAACATCCTCCACCGTCAAAAATTTCATATCCCCAGCCATTGGCCTCACACTCCTTTTAATTATTGTCTATTACTGTATCTTATTGTATATCATCGTGTTCTTTCAGACAAGCGTTTTTTCTGGCCCAAAAGCTGTTATTCCTGCTCGATGAAATCCAGCAGCGCCTGCGCAGCGACCTTGATATCATCCCCTTCCGGATTCAGACCGAGATGCGTGAAGACTTCGCCGAGGCAGACCCCGTTTTCCTGCAGTCCTTCGAAGATCCGGTCGATGATGGGACCGCATTTTTCCTGCCTTTGCATGGGTCCGAACGGATTGGCGAAATAGGTCTCAGATAATCCCGTCTCCTGCGTCGTGCCCTTAGCCATGCGGCGGCCGCGGATGAAGATCTCCTTCGCTTCCTCGAGATCCGTAATGCGGCGCAGCCCCGACGCATCGTCATAGTTATTGGCATAGGCGAACAGGTCGATGGGATGATTCTGCGAGATCAGGGAATACGGAGCCGCCGGGGTGATGACCCTGGCGTTCGACTGGTCCGGATTAAAGAAGATGGACCGGTGGATATCCCGGTAAGGGGCACCCGGTTCCAGATCGTCGAGCCGGATGAAAGCGCCGATCTCCGTCCCCTGGGCATACGGGACCCCGTCCTCGATATGAAAACTGCCCATATCGTCGAAGACGATCTCCATCCGTTTGATCTTCTCATCTCCAAGCGCCTTCAGGGCCTCGATGGTCTCCGACTTGCCGGCGCCGGAATCTCCGAGGAGGCATATTCCCTTCTTGCGGCCATCCCGCAGGATCACATTGATGAATGCCCCGTGGATCGGAAGCCAGCCCCGCTCCATCATGACCACGTTGTGGAGGGTCAGGACCATCTTTTTCATATACCCGAAGTATTCCACCTTCTCAGAGGAAGAAACGCTGCCGACCCAAAGGTCCTCATCGTGATCGTGATAGAAGGTGCATTTACCCTGTCCGTCCGGATTGCCGAACAAAACGATCCCATCCGGCCGGCCGGCAGCCTCTTCTGCCGTAGCCAGTTCGAACAGGTTAGCGCAGGAAATGCCATTCGCCATGTAATCCCTGTGGAAGCAGATAAAGAATAACAGTCCGCCGACCTTCGCCGGATAGCAGAAGTATTCCGACGGATCCGCGTCAAAGGTGAACGCCGGGTTCTTGCCCGTCTGCTCGAACATGCCTTCTCTCTTGTTGGATCTCGGATGAAGGATCGTTGGGGTCCGGAGCATGACGGAATCGATGAACATGATCTCCTTCAGGAAGCTGTACCGTTCACTGAGGTCGATGGAATCATTGTAATAGCAGGCGATCCCCGCATTGGTACCGGACTGCTGCTGCCGGAGCACCTTGTTGATGTGCCCGCTCAGCGTCTGCTCGATCTGCCGGAAGGTGTTCCGGATCAGTTCATTGAACTGGGAATCGCGGGTGACAAAAGCTGCCGATTCCACATCGCTCGCCCGGTTCATCGTCACGGAGTATCTCTGGTGGTCTCTCCAGAAATCGAACATGCCTTCCACGAACAGCAGGGCACGGTCGGTCCCGTCGATATAGGGGCTTTCGATCTCATCGATGTCAAACACGATGACCTGTCTGGCCAGTCTGCAAAGCGCCCGGACCGCCTCTTCTTCCGTTCCCCCGGCAAGCGCCCACTCGTAGATGTCCGGGTCCTTCCTGGCGAGATGTTTTATGAAGCGTAGGCAGACCGCCTGAAACTCCTCCGATTTGATCAGGCCCGATTTCGTCGTCGGTAAAGCCAAATCAAAATTCAAGATCGCGATATCTTCTGTCAAATACAGTTTTTCTTTCATATATATAGTCCTCCTTATATCGCAGATCTCTCCGCGATGATATTTACATGGTCACGTCCCAGTTCCGCTGCCAGCACATCTCCCCGTCGAACCTTCTCTGCGTGCTCCGCCGGAATGTGCATGCTCCGGAGCATCTTCGCCAGCTCCTGCATTTCATCCAGCGGCACTGGGCTGTCGCTTCGCACTGGGATCAGTCTTCCCGCCGTGCTCCCTGCCGGAGCATCCGAGACAGACCTGATCGTCGTGGTCAGGATACGGTGCGGGTCGGTCAATTCCTGCCGGGCGAAAGCTTCTCCCCGCGGGCATCCGTTCCCGGTCACCAGGATCTTCTCCTGCTCCGGATCCCATTCCGCTAAGATCTGGCAGCCCTTCGGGCAAAGCGTGCAGGTCACGGCGTTCTCTTCGGGCAGCCCCTTCAGGGCGGCATTGTGGGGATTCTTCTCCCACTTCTGCAAAGGCTGGACCGCCCCGCCTTCCGCATAAGCCGCACAAATGGCCGCGTTCGCCCCGGCGATCTCTCCCTGTTCGGATACGAAATCCGCCAGGTCCATCACGGCTCTGGCATTCCCGCAGGCGAAGATCCCCGGGATGTTCGTCTGAAGGTATGCATCCGTCTTCGCCCCGCCGGTCTTAGGATCGAGTTTCACTCCGGCGGTTTTGGCAACTTCGTTCTCCGGGATCAGCCCCACCGAAAGGATCAGCGTGTCGCATTCTATGCGTTTTTTCGTTCCCGGAACGGGCTGCAGGTCCTCATCGACCTCAGAAAGTTCCACCGCTTCGAGCCTGCCTTTGCCATAAATGTTAGAAACCGTTGTCCTGAGATGGAGCGGGATCCCGAAATCGTACAGGCACTGCCGGACATTTCGCGCGAGTCCCGTCGGCTCCGCCATGACCTCTGCCGCACAGAGCACCTCCGCCCCTTCCAGAGTCAGCCGCCTGGCCATGATCAGGCCGATATCCCCGGTGCCGAGCAGCACCACGCGCCGGCCGACCATGATATTCTTCCGGTTGATCAGGTTCTGGGCCACGCCCGCGGTATAGATCCCCGCAGGCCTCGTCCCCGGGATCGACAGCATCCCGCGCGTCCTCTCCCGGCAGCCGGTGGCAAGAACGATGGACTTCGCCTGCAGCACCTTATAGCCGCTGCGGGTGATGACGGTGACCGCGAACCCCGGCCGGAAACCAGCTTTTGTTTCTGCCGGCACCGCCTCCTGCAGCCGGATCTCTGTCACCATGCAGCCGGTCAGGATCTGCACGCCTGCCTCCTCTGCTTTCTGGATCTCGATCTCCGCGTATTCCGGACCGGAGAGCTGCGCCCCGTAGCGCACGATCCCGAAGCCGTCATGCACGCACTGGTTCAGGATCCCGCCGGGGATCTCGTCGCGCTCTAAAACCGCGACGCGAAACGGGCTGCACGCTTTGTCAGATCGCGCAGCTGTCTGCATCGCAGCCTTGGCGGCCGAGAGTCCTCCCGGCCCCGCTCCGATCACGAGGATATCGTATTCCAGTTCCATCTATATCTCTTCCTTATTATTTAACCCATCCGGTGAACATCCGGCTGGCGCCATTCCGATAGCGGATCTCCTCCGGCTTCATTCCGTATTCGCGGGTCATCATCTCCGTAATCCGCGGCAGGCAGTAGCCTCCGTTGCAGCGACCGGTCGTCGCCCAGGCCCGGTATTTGATGGCGGACACGGACCTCGCCCCCAGTGGATTCTCGATGGCCTGCCGGATCTCCCGTTTCGTGATCTTCTGGCAGCGGCAGATGATCTCTCCATAGTCAGGATCCTGCCGGATCAGTTCCGCCTGCTTCTCCGGGCTCTGCTCCCGGAATCTGAGGATCCCCTGCCTGGTGCTGTGAAAGTCCGGCTTCAGGCGCAGGCCGGAGTCCGCTGCGCTTTGTTCCTCCGCAGGTCCAGCCTTTGCTCTCTCCGCTTCGTCGATCATCCTGCAGATCTTTCTCGCGATCGGAACCGATGCCGTGAGTCCCGGTGATTCGATGCCGATCACATCGATCAGCCCCGGAACCTCTTTCTCCGCGCGGATCACGAAATCGCTGTATCCGCCCTTCTCCGGCGGCGAAAGCTTCGGCCGGATCCCGCTGTAGTTTCCGATCGGCTGCATTTCCCCGATCTGCGGCATCAGCTGACAGGCTTCTTCCATGAGCTTATCCATAACAGGGCGGGTACAGGCGTAGTCTTCGCGCACCGCCGGATCATGCTCCGTGAGATATTGCGCCGAAGGTCCGATGATGATGTTCCCTTCTATGGTCGGCGTCAGGTGGACGCCCAGGCCGCCCGCTTTTTTCGGAGGCGCCGGATACACCGGCATCGAAAGCTCGTATTTATCGAGAATGAAGTACTCTCCCCTGCAAGGGTAGATCTGATACCCACCTGCCCCTGCCATCCGCGCGATCCGGTCCGCCTGCAGGCCCGCGCAGTTGATCAGATAGCGACAGCGAAGCTTTTTCCCGTCCCTTGTCTGCAGACAGAACCGGCCTGCTTCCGAAACCTTCAAACTGTTTTCAGGGACCGCTTCGATCCCGGTCACTTCCGTATCGAGAAAAACGTCCACCCCGTTTTCATGGGCGTTCTCCGCCAGGGCCACGCAATAAAGGAACGGATTCGTGATCCCGGTGTGCGGCGACCAAAGAGCGGCTTCAGGGCACTGCAATCCCGTCAGCTCATGCTCCGCCAGAAGCTCCCGCAGCTCCTCTCCCCGCACGATCTTGAGATCCCGGCAGCCATTCTCCCGTCCCTGGGCGAGCAGATGCTCCAGTGTTTCGATATCCTCCGCGCTGTATCCAAGCACCAGCTTCCCCGTCTCGCGAAACGGCACATCGAGCTCCGCACAGAGCTGGCCGAACCCCTCGTTTCCCTCCACGCAAAGGCTGGCCATGAGGCTGTCCGGCCGATTGTTGAAGCCGGCATGCACCACCGCGGAATTCCTCCCGGTGGTCTCCCCTGCAACATCGCCGTCTTTTTCGAGCACGGCAACAGAGAGCTCATAGCGGGAAAGTTCCCTCGCGAGAGCACAGCCTACGGCGCCGGCGCCGATTATGATCACGTCGTAAAAATGCTGCATAGATCTACACCAACCTTCGCCCATCATAGCACATTCCGCCTGCCGGTATCAACTTCTGCAGAGCCCCTCCAGAAACATGGGCAACATCTGCTGGGAGTACTGCATCAGGGAGTAGTTGCCGCTGGCGAGGCACCAGTCATACATCATCCCCCGCTCGAACATGGCGTACGCCCGCATGATATCGTTGACGGAGAGGTCCCCCCGAAAGACCCCTTCCTGCTGGCCTTCGATGGCGATCTGCCGCAGCAGTCTGTAGTAGGTCCGGTCCGGTTCGAGCAGATGCTTCTCCCCCTTCGTTACGAGCTGGGTCGCGAACAGCTGGGACAAAAGGGTCACCGAGACCGTGTTCTCGATCATCAGGAAGAGTTCCTGATTCATGCGGACCAGCTTTTGCAGAGGATCCAGCTCCGGATCAAGAGTCTCCATCAGCTCCTCGTACTTCTCGTCGAACAGATATGAGAGCGACCCCATGAGCGCGTCCTTCGATTCGAAGTAATGATAGAACGAACCTTTCGAGGTGTTCGATGCCTCTACGATGTCGTCGATGGTCGTATTATCGTACCCGTACTGGTAAAACAGCTGCCACGCCGCCGAAACGATCCGGCTCTTTGTCTGATTTTTTCCCGGTTTTTTCATCTTATCTCTCCTATACTATACTTTAGTCTACTATATAAATGTTGATATTTCAACGTTTTTCTTGTCGTGTATACACGGTATTCTGTTTTTTGGTTCAGTAATCAGTTCATATTTCATTCTAATTCGTCAGATGATACAATAACAAGGCTGATTATTAATTAAGAGGAGAAGGATCTTATGAATTGGGAAATCATTGTATTTGTACTTTACTTCGTCGTCCTGTTCGGGATCGCGCTGGTATTCTTCTTTAACGGAAGCAACCGCGACCAGAAGGACTACTTCCTGGGCGGCCGTTCCATGGGCCCCTGGGTCGCCGCTATGTCGGCGCAGGCATCGGACATGTCCGCATGGCTGCTGATGGGCCTGCCGGGCTCCATCCTGGCCTTTGGATTCGGTCAGATCTGGATCGGCATCGGCCTCGCACTGGGCACCGCCGCCAACTGGATCTTCTGTGCTAAGAGGCTCAGAGAGTTTTCCAAGGCAGCGAATGACTCGATCACCCTGCCGCAGTATCTGACCAATCGATTCGCGAGCTCCAGCCCGATCCTGCAGATCGTATGCGCGCTGATCTTCCTGATCGCGTTCACGATCTACGTCTCGTCTGCTTTCGTGGCAGGCACCTCGGTGCTGACCATGCTGTTCCCGGGGATCAATGAACGTGTCGCGATGACCATTTTCGCACTCGTCATCATCGGCTACACCTTCCTGGGCGGATTCAAGGCGGTCTGCTGGACCGACTTCTTCCAGGGGATCCTGATGCTGATCGCCCTGCTGGCTATTCCGATCATCGTCGTCTCTACGCAAAATCTGGACACAGGGCTCCTGTCCCAGGTCTATGAATACACGGATGCCGCTTCCGGAGAGGTCGTTTCCTGTGATTTCGGCGCAGGCCTCTTCAGTGCCAGCTGGCAGGATGTCGTTTCCGGCCTCGGCTGGGGCCTCGGCTACTTCGGTATGCCGCATATCCTGGTCCGTTTCATGTCCATCGAGAAGCCCTCTATGGTCAAGAAGTCTTCCGTCATCGCCATCGTCTGGGTCGTTCTGTCCATCGGAGCTGCCTGCCTGATGGCTTATCAGGCGAGAATGATCGTTGGCGAGGAACTGCTTACGGTCGGCGCTCAGAAGACGGTCTTCATCGTTATGGCCCGTCGTTTCTTCCCGCCGATCATCTCCGGATTCCTGCTGGCCGCGATCATGGCAGCATCTGTTTCTACCGCAGACTCCCAGCTGCTCGTCGCCTCCAGCTCGTTCACGGCGGATATGTACCAGCCGATCGTGCGTCCGGAAGCAAGCGCTAAGGAAGTTCTGATGGTCGGCCGGATCGCCGTCATCATCATCGCGATCATCGCTTATCTGATCGCATCTTCGAAGGGCGCGGGCGCACAGGCCATCATGAACCTGGTCGAGAATGCATGGGGACTCTTCGGAGCCGCCTACGGTCCGCTCATCCTGCTGTCCCTGTTCTGGCGGCGGTTCAATTACGCCGGTGCCTGCACAGGCGTTATCATCGGCGCCGCAGTCGATATCATCTGGCTGCTCTGCTGCTCCGGCACAGGCGTCTATGAGATCGTTCCGGGCTTCATCTGCGGAGGCATCGCGGCGATCATCGTGACAAAGATCTCTCCGGAACCAAGCAAAGAGGTAACGGACATCTTCGACAACGCGATCGCCGAAGGAGAGAGCGAATAAGGCGAACGCCTTCAAGTCATAATACCGAATCACCGAACGTTTCACCGGACCGGGTCTGCCTGGTCCGGTTTTTTCTTTATAAATATGGGCGTTTGTTAATGACTTTTTCACGAATCTGTAGTAGTATAATTTGGGGGAATTTGGAGGAAGCGTATGACATTAACTACATTTTTTTCGCTCCTGGGCGGCGTTGGTCTCTTTCTGTATGGAATGACCGTCATGTCCTCGGGACTGCGAAACGCCTGCGGCGATAATCTGCAGACAATCTTAGAAAAGGCCACTTCCAATAAATTTATGGCGGTATTCGTCGGATTCGCAGTGACCATCCTGGTGCAGAGTTCTTCTGCCACCGACATCATGGTCATTGGCTTCGTTAACTCCGGCATGATGAACCTGTCACAGGCCATCGGCGTCATTATGGGTGCTAACATCGGTACGACCGTTACGGCCCAGATCACGGCGTTCAACATCTCCGCCTACGCACCGCTGATCCTGTTTGGCGGCGCCGTCATGTTCCTGTTCCTGAAAAGGAGCCTGGTCAAATACATCGGCGAGTTCCTAATGGGCTTCGGCATGCTGTTCGTCGGCATCTCTATCATGAAAGCCGCCATCACCCCGATGTCAAAGAGCGAGGGATTCATCGATCTCCTGTCCGGACTTGATAATCCGTTCGCCGCAGTGATCTTCGGCATCGCGTTCACCGCCCTGCTGCAGAGTTCCTCTTCTTCGACCGTTATCTTCCAGACCTTTGCTATGCAGGGTCTCCTCGGATACCATACCGCCGTATATCTCGTGATCGGCGCAGCCATCGGCTCCGTAACGCCGAACCTGATCGCTTCACTGACGACCAACCGCAACGGTAAGCGGACCGCGATCCTGAACCTTCTGTTCAACCTGATCCGTGCTGCGATCCTGATCATTCTGATCAATGTATTCCCGCAGATCCTGGATCTGATCCAGAGCCTGTCGCCGAACTCCGTTGCCCGTCAGGTCGCGAACACCCATACCATCTTCGCGATCATCGCGGTAGCGCTCGAGCTTCCGATCACAGGTCTGATCATTAAGTTCGCAGAGAAACTGATCCCGGTGCTGCCGGAGGAAAACGAACAGCTGGAAGACCGCAAGCTGCAGTACCTGCTGAACGTTCAGAACATGCCGTCCCGGATGGCACTCGCCAACGCCCACAGAGAGATCGCCCGGATGGGCCGGATCGCCGAAAAGAACCTGGGCAGAGCACTGGATTGCTTCTTCGATTATGACCCGGGCAAGGTCGCCTCTGTCAAAGCCAGAGAAGAGAGCGTGGACATTCTGGACAAGGAGATCGATTCCGCTATGCTGGAACTGCGCTCCATGTACTTCAGTGATGAGGCGCTTCGCCGGATCTCCATGCTGGCCATCACAAAAACCGACATCGAACGTATCTCCGACTATGCGGAGAACATCGCAGAATTCGCCGAAGAAATGCATTCGAAGAGAAGCCGCATGTCCGATGACGCGGTAGAAGAGATCCGTCATATGGCAGAAGACGCACGGGACATCGTGGGACTGGCACTTGACATCTTCTCATCGGAAGACTACTCGAAGCTGTACCAGCTCGATAAGCTGGAAGCCTCCATCGACCTGCAAAAGACCGAGCTTGTCAATCATCACGTAGACCGCCTGATGGAAGGCTCCTGCGAGCCGCTGGCAGGCATCATCTTCACCAACGTCGTCACCGAGCTCGAGAGAATCGGCGACCACGCGGAGAACGTCGCCTACTCCCTCAGCGGACGGGATCCCGCTTAAGTATCGGTTCGTACGGGTCCGAAAACGATTGCTGAATTCAAGGGGCCGTTGCTCAATGCAACGGCCCTTTTTCTATTTTCTGTCCGGAATGCTACGAGCGCAGGCTGGCTTCTGGTACTGTCCACACTTCGGGGTACTGTCCGCTATAGGCGCGGCCGGTCCAGGCACGGGCGGTTCCAACGGCTCGAAATTGTAAAGAATGGCCGGTTTCGACCCCTTTTTTACAATTCTTTCGTCGAAAACTGTAAAAATCATGTGGTTTCAGGGCA
>JAFRLD010000018.1 GCA_017431395.1 Bacillota bacterium
AGGCGAATGAGGCCGCACAAAAGCTGGTCAGCGAAGGCGTCAAATTCATCGAGATCTGCAGCTGGTTCGATGCAGAGCGGACCCAGTCCGTGATCGATGCCATAGGCGGTGCGGTTCCGGTAGGAAGCTGCGGGCTGTAAAAGGGGAAAGAAAGTGAAACGGGAAGTGCCTTTGAAGGTGACGATCGCACTGATCCCTCTGGCGATGGCGCTGTGCGCATTCGGCATCTATCGCGGTGAGGTGGCCGTAGTGCTGGCCAAGGCGATCAATATCTGTATGGAGTGCATCGGCCTTGGATAAGCAGAAACAGAAGACGGCAGCCCTGCGGTCTGCCGGACTGCGCAAGGCGGTCCAGGCCGGCTGGGGGATCCTGACAAACGCGTATATCAATGGGTTTCTGCCGGGAGATCCTGTGATCTATCAGGGACCGCTCAAGCAGCTGTGCGTTCCGGGCATGAACTGCTATTCCTGCCCGGGGGCGCTGGGCTCCTGCCCGATCGGATCCATGCAGGCTATTTTTGATGGAAGAACGAGGGGCATAGGGGCCTACGTGATC
This sequence comes from Bacillota bacterium, assembly GCA_017431395.1. Lineage (GTDB taxonomy): Bacteria > Bacillota > Clostridia > Peptostreptococcales > Anaerovoracaceae > Lentihominibacter. Next base: position 557 of record JAFRLD010000018.1, read on the forward strand.
GGCTATCTGGCTATCATCGGTCTCTTCATCGGCCGGTTCATCTGCGGCTGGTTCTGCCTGTTCGGCCTGATCCAGGAACTGCTCTATAAGATCCCGACTCCGAAGCTGACGGTGCCGGAGAAGCCGGATAAGATCCTGCGGTATCTGAAATACCTGATCCTACTGGTCATGGTGTTCCTGCTTCCGTTCTATTACCGGAGCCAGTATGGGGCAGGGGAGCCGTTCTTCTGCAAGTACATCTGTCCGGTGGGAACACTGGAGGGAGGAATTCCGCTGGTCCTGCTGAACAGTATGATGCGGGGAGCCCTCGGATGGCTGTTCCGGTGGAAGTTCCTGCTATTGATCCTTTGCGCGAGCGCATCGATCTTCATCTACAGGCCTTTTTGTAAATACATCTGCCCATTGGGGGCATTCTATGGGCTTTTCCAGAAAGTAAGCCTGATCCGTATGCGGGTGGACAGAGAAAAGTGTGTGGATTGCGGTATCTGCGTCAGGACCTGCAAGATGAATGTGGATCCCCATAAGACGCCCAACGATAGCGAATGCATCCGGTGCCGCGCCTGTATCAAAGCCTGCCCGATGCATGCCCTTACCATGAAGATCGGCCCCGGACCGGAGCCGCTTCAGGAACGGGTCGCAGCTCAGGCGGACCAGCCTTTGGGAGAGAGAAGATAAGATATATGAAAAAGAAAACGGTTTTAGCGGGAATACTGCTGGCAATGAGCCTGATGTTCGTTCTGGCGGGCTGCGGAGGAAGCGAGAAGGCGGAGACGGAAGCGGGCGATACTCAGGAGACGCAGCCTGTGGGAAGCGGGTGCGCCTATGACTTCCCGAAGACAGGGTTCGGATTCGACCTGCCGGAAGGGGTCGAGATCACGAAGGGCAGCATTGACCCTTATGATATAGGAGAGATCCAATACGGCAGCAACCTTTCTATGGCCTGGCCGGTCTACTGGAACTGTACGGAAGAGGAACGGGCGAGCCTCACAGAAGCGGATGCGGATAAGGTCCATACGGGAGGAAGCTTCATGATCTTTTGCTCCGGAGATGGAAGAGATCTGGAGCAGACAAAGCAGGCTTATGCCACGCAGATAAAAGAAGAGACCGGGGAGGAACTCTCCGAGGAAGAAATCGCCCTGCTGGATGAATTCGAACAGATCCATCAGGAAGGCGAGTATACCTGGTATGTGCTGAAACAGCCGAAGTCGGAAGGCATTCCGAAGGATTATCAGGCGGAATACGATGCGTTTTATGATGCGACGGATGAGATCTTAAAGAATATGACCTTTTATGTGCCGCAGGTCTGGAGAGGCGGCAGCGATGGAAGTGACGTCCGTTTCGAGGCGACGGATCTTGACGGGAACGCTGTTGATTCCGAAGGCCTCTTCTCCCAGAACAAGATCACCATGATCAACATCTGGGGCACTTACTGCGGCCCATGCATCAATGAGATGCCGGAGCTTCAGAAGATCCATCAGGAGTACGCGGATAAGGGCGTCACTGTCGTGGGCCTTGTGATAGATGTGCCGGAGGGAAACGACGCGCAGCTTGCCGAGGCTAAGAGCATCATCAAGGATACGGGCGTGACCTACCTGAATCTGAGGGCCTGGGAGGGCTATAACGAGCAGCTTGCCGCTCCGGCCGTCCCAACGACTTACTTCGTGGACAGCCAGGGAAAACTGGTCGGCGATCCGATCGTCGGGGCCAATGTGACGAAGTACCGTTCCACGTTGGAAGAGTTTCTGAAGTAGGGGAAGGGATTAAAAATCAGTCATTCATTTAAAAATGCAAATTGCAATAAGGAGGAATAGTTTATGAAAATCACAGTATTGAACGGAAGCCCAAGAAAGATGAATACGACATTCATGGTCGATGCGTTTGTCAAGGGCGCAGAGGAAGCCGGCCACACCGTCGAAGTCATTCAGGTCGGCAAGATGAAGATCGCCGGCTGCCTGGCCTGCGAGTATTGCCATGGCAAGGGCGAGGGACAGTGCGTCCAGAAGGATGACATGGAGAAGGTCATCCCGGCTTTACAGGATTGCGATATGCTCGTGTTCGCATCCCCGATCTATTATTTCGGTATGACAGCACAGATCAGCGCTGCGATCCAGCGTATGTACAGCGTCCTGAAGCCAGCTAAGGCGACCAAGGCAGCTATTCTTCTGTCCTCTCTGTCCCCGAACGTCTACGTCGGCGCGTTCGGAACATACAAGGGCATCTTAGGATTCACCGGCATTGAGGATGCAGGCATCTTCACCGCTAAGGATCCGGAGAACAGCACGGAGGATCTGGCGAAGACCATTTATGATTTCGCTAAGGGGCTGTAAACTTTTCGGGCAGCATAAGGTGCAAAAGGTGCACAGGAACTAAAAAACGACGATTCGCGATTGGCCCGTCTGAGAGCGGCCCGAATCGCGAATTCTCAGGAATCAGCCTCTGATCACGAGGAAGCATGAGGTGTGCCCATTCACGAAAAAAACGACGATTCGCGATTTACCCGTCTGAGAACAGACTGGATCGCGAATCGTCGTTTTTAGGTTTTTCGAGAACGATGGTTGTGGGCAGTGATTGAGAGGTGCAGAATGAAAATTCGCGATTTGGCGGTCTGAGAACAGACCGAATCGCGAATCGTCGTTTTTAAGATTGTTGCACCAATTGCCGGGATGGTTCCCAAAACCTCATCAATTGCCGGGATGGTTCCCAAAACCTCACCAATTGCCGGGATGTTTCTCAGAACCTCTTCTCCGCCGCGATGGCGTGGGCCATAAGGCCTTCGCCTTTAGCCATGCGGTTCACGAGAGGGGCTATGGCAGAGGAGGCTTCCGGAGTCATGCGCTGGTTGGTGCAGGTCTTAAGGAAGGTCCCGACCCAGACGCCGCCGGTGTAGCGGGCCGCTTTCACAGTCGGCAGGGTATGATTGGTGCCGGAGGCATAGTCCCCGAAGACTTCGGCGGTGTTTGCGCCGATGAAGAGGGAACCATAATTCACGAGATCGTCGATCACTGCGTCAGGATCTGCGATGTTGACCTCCAGATGCTCCGGAGCATAGTCGTTGCAGACGCGTACGGCTTCGGACAGATCCGAGACGACCACGACTTCCCCATAGTCCTCCCAGGATCTGCGGGCGATACCAGCGGTCTCCAGCGTTTCAAGTTCTTTCTCCACGGCGGCAATCACGGCGTTCGCCAGATCTTCGTCCGTAGCGAGAAGGTATCCTTTCGCATTGGGGTCATGCTCACACTGGGCGAGAAGGTCTGCGGCCAGGACTTCCGGATCGGCCTGGCCATCGGCGATCACGAGCACTTCGCTCGGGCCTGCGATGAAGTCGATGCCCACCTGTCCGTAGCATTGGCGTTTCGCTTCGGCAACGAACTGGTTACCGGGTCCGACGATCACGTCCACCGGGCGGATCTCATCCGTACCGTAGGAAAAAGCGGCGATCGCCTGTGCGCCGCCGACGGCGTAGATCTCATCCGCGCCGGCCAGGTCCATCGCGACCAGGGTCTTGTAGTGGATGCTCCCGGTACCGTGGACGACCGGAGCCGTCGCGGCAACGCGGGCCACACCGGCTACTTTGGCCGGGGTGATCAGCATCAGAGCGGTGGAAAACAGCGGGTAGCTTCCGCCGGGCACGTAGCAGCAGCAGGAGCTGACCGGAATGATCTTATGACCAAGGTAGATCCCCGGCTGCGGGCTGAAGTCCTTCACCTCTGTCATGGAGTCGCGCTGGGCCCGGGCGAAGGCCTCGATGTTGGCTTTCGCCGCCTTCAGATCTTCAATGTCTGACGGATCCATCTGCGCATAGGCGGCGTCGATCTCCTCCCGGCTGACCCGGAAGGAATCCCGGACGAAACCGTCGAACCGCTCGCTGTATTCTCGCAGAGCGGCGTCTCCATTCGCACAGACGTTGTCGATAATATCGGAAACGGTGTTTCGCAGCTGACGATTGTCCTCCGCAGTCCGTTCTTTTGCTTTCTTGATGATTTTCATATTCTTCCCCCTAACTACGAAAACAGAGCTTTGACTTCCCGGATGTTCCGGATCCCGACGATCCGGATCCCATCTGCAGCAGAGCGGAGCCGCTCCGCGTTTTTGATCGGCAGGACGACCCGGCTAAAGCCCAGCCGCTCAGCTTCACGGACGATCTTCTCGGCGTTCTGGACTGACCGCAGATCACCGGTCAGGCCGATCTCCCCGAGGACCAGCGTCTTGCTGTCGAGCGGCCGGCCAAGACTGGATGAGATGACCGCCATGGCAACGGCCAGGTCGGTATAAGTGCCTTCCGGCCGGAGCCCTCCGACGATATTGACGTAGACATCCTGCTCCGCCAGGCGGAGCCCCATCTTTTTCTCCAGCACCGCCAGGATCATGTTCAGTCTCGCGTTATCGATTCCCAGTGCGGTCCGGCGGGCGAAACCCACCCCCGAAGGGGAGGTCAGCGCCTGTACCTCGAGGACGAGCGGGCGGGTGCCTTCATAGACCGCAGTCGCCACGGCTCCTTCATTCTCCCGGTCCATTTCCTCCATCAGGATGCCGGAGAGGTTCTCGATCCCGATCAGACCTTCCTGAGCCATCTCGAACGCTCCGATCTCGCTCGTCGTCCCGAACCGGTTCTTCTGCGCGCGCAGGATCCGCATCTCATGGGTGCGGTCGCCGGTAAAGCTGAGGACACAGTCGACCATATGCTCTACGATCCTGGGACCGGCCAGATCACCGCTTTTGGTCACATGGGCCACGATGAAGACCGGGATCCCGAAACTCTTCCCGATCCGCATCAGTTCATTCCCGCAGGCACGGACCTGGGAAACGCTGCCCGGGGCGGATTCGAGCTCCGCGGTATACATGGTCTGGATCGAATCGATGATCAGGAACACCGGGTTCAGACTCTGACAGACCGCGCTGATATTCTCCATATTGGTCTCTGCCAGAATGAACAGCTGATCGGACAGGTCCCCGCAGACGCGGTCCGCCCGCATCTTGATCTGCTCCTCAGACTCCTCTCCGGAGACATAGAGCACGCAGCCGGTGCTCGCCGCGATATGGGAGGCGGCCTGGATGATGATGGTGGACTTGCCGATGCCGGGCTCCCCTGAGATCAGGGTAAGTGAACCCGGGACGAGCCCGCCGCCGAGCACCCGGTTCAGCTCTCCGATGCCGGTATCGATGCGGTCCGCCTCGCCGGAACGGATGTCCGCTAGCCTGGCAGGCCGTCCTGCACGTCCTGCGTGCTCCACATCCGTCCGTGCTCCCGCGCCCGGGCCCTGCCCGGAGGTGCGTCTTCGCCGGTCTTCCTCATTTATTTCAACGACCTTTTCTTCGATCATGGAATTCCAGGCGCCGCAGATGCACTGGCCCATCCATTTCGTACTCTCATAACCGCATTCCTGACAGACGAATACGGTCTTCGCTTTTTTTGCCATAATCTATGATTCCTATTCTTTGCCGGCTTCGCTGCCGGTATCTTCGATCGCCCTATGATCGGTATCTTCAACTACCTCATAGTCCGCAGATGGAGGCACATTCTCCGCACGGACCAGTTCGGCTTCGAACCAGAAAGTGGAGCCTTCTCCCAACCGGCTGTCCACACCGAAATCGGCCTTGTGGAGGGTCAGGATCTCTTTCACGATGGACAGCCCCAGACCGGAGCCGGAACTCGTCCGAACCGTGTTGGAACTTGACCTGTAATAACGCTCCCAGATATGGTCCATATCCTCGGCGGCGATCCCCGGGCCGTGATCCTCGACACTGACGCGGACCGCATTCCCCATGCGGACCAGGGAGATGTTGATCACACGGTCTTCCCCACAGAATTTCATGGCATTGGTCACCAGGTTGGAGATGACCTGTTTCAGTTTCTCTTCATCCCCGCTCACGATGAATTCCGCCGGGCAGTCCAGATTGAAATGGAAGTCCTGTTCCACCTCCAGGACCCGGTAGGTATCGACGATATCGCGGACCGCTTTCGAGAGATTGAATTCGGTTTTCTCAATGGTGATCTTGCCGGACTGCAGACGGGAAACGGCCAGAAGATCATCGACCAGATCGTTCAGGCGTTTCGATTCATCGATAATGACCTGCAGGTGCTGCTCCCGCTTCACGGGGTTGTCTCCGGAAAGGTCACGGATCATCTCCGCATAGGAGCGGATCATGGTCAGCGGGGTACGCAGATCATGGGAGACATTAGCGATGAGATCTTTCTGAAGCATATCGGACTTCTCCAGTTCGATGGACGCGGCAGTCAGCGTGTCCGCCAGATTGTTGATCTCTGTATAATGGCCGCCTTTGAACACGATCCCGTATTCGCCATGGGCCAGCCGTTCCGCTGACGCCGTGATCTTTCGGATCGGGCGGGTGATTCGTACGGACAGATAAAGCGACAGGAGACAGGCCAGGATCAATGAGATGATCGTTACGTAGATCAGGATCTTGATCATGATATTGATCGCCCCCGTGACCGGTCGGAGCGGGGAGAAAATAAACAGCACCTTGGCATCCGCACAGCTCTCTGTACACTGCTCCTTGTTCAGGATCGTCGCATAAGCGAAGATCTTCTTGTGGACCGCATCGTCCATCCGGGAGATCTGGGCGTCTTCTCCGCCGCTTCCCACGATCTCCTCGTACATGCTGTTGATCGCGGTGACATAGTCCCGGTTGAGATCTTCCCCGGAAGGGGTGAAGACGAGCACCGGGATGCCGTCAGAGTAGGTAACGACGTAGATGTGCAGGTCATAGGAGCGGGAAAGGTCGGCCACGTCCTCCTTGAAAGCCTCCTCCTCATGATCCAGATAGGAAGCGGTCAGCTCCTCTGCGACCACCTTTGTCTGATTGGTCTTCATGGCACCATAAAAATTGTTCAGGAACAGGACCTGAAGCGACCACAGAAGGATCATCAGGAATCCCGCGAACAGAACGAAGTACATGAAGGTTTTGAACTTGATGCTTTTTAGATCCAGTTTAAGCTTCAAATTTATATCCTACCCCTCGGAGAGTTACGATGAAATCACGGTACTTGCCCAGATTGTTTCTAAGGTTCTTGATATGGGTATCGATAGTGCGGTCATCGCCAAAGAAGTCATAGCCCCAGATATCAGACAGGAGCTTGTCCCTTGAAAGGGCGATGTTCCGGTTCTCAACGAGATAGAACAGCAGGTCATATTCCTTCGGTGTGAGATCGACTTTCTCCCCGTCGATGGTCACGGTACGGGCCGGGATATTGATCTCCAGGCCGTCAAAGGCCAGGACCTGCGGAGCCGGAGGCTCGCCGGAGCTGCGGCGTGACAGAACGGCGTTGACCCGTGCCATCAGTTCCTTCGGGCTGAATGGTTTGACCACATAATCATCTATGCCCAGCTCGAAGCCGAACAGTTTATCATATTCTTCACTTCTGGCGGACAGCATGATGATCGGCGTATCCTTCACCTTGCGGATTTCCTTGCAGGCGGAATAGCCGTCCAGTTTAGGCATCATGATGTCCATAATGATGAGGTCATAATCGTTCAGCTTACATAGGCCCACAGCGGTCATCCCGTCCGCAGCTTCTGCGACCTCGTGCCCATTGAATTCCGAGTATTCCCGGACGACCTCACGGATCTTCTGCTCGTCGTCTGCGATCAGTATTTTAGCCATTTTATTCAATCCTCCTGTGAGTATAAGGATAGTGTCATTTTGTGGAGTGTTTGTGTTTTTTTCGTGTCTATATCGTAATGTTTATGATACCACATTTTATTGGCCAGGTACAGAAAATGTGATATAATAACAAATAAGTATGACCAGAAGGCAATGCGGGAGGAATGGCATGTACCAGGAAGGCGATAAGATCCTGTATCCGATGCACGGAGCGGGAATCATTAAAAAAATCGAAAAGCGTGAAATACTGGGCAGCGTCAAGGATTACTATATCCTGCACGTTCCTTGTGGTGACATGAAAGTCATGATCCCGGTGGACAATTGTGATGCCATCGGGGTCCGTCCGATCGTCACCGAAGAAGAGATCTCTAAAGCGATCGGCATTCTTAAGCAGGATTCGACTCAGATGACAGGAAACTGGAACAAGCGATACCGTGAGAACATGGAAAAGATCAAGACCGGCAACATCGAACTGGTCGCCGAGATCGTCCGTAATCTGACGAGGATCGACCGAGAGAACCGGTTGTCCGCAGGAGAGAAAAAAATGCTTTCTAACGTCCGGAAGATCCTTCAGAGCGAGATCATGCTCGTCCGTAATATTGACGAAGCAGAAGCCCGGAAGGTGATCGAGGACGCTATTTAAGCAAAGGCTGGCCAGTCTTTGCTTATCAAATCTAAAACGGAAGGAGGTGAGAACAAATGATACAGAAACTGCTAAGACTCGTACTGACCGTGATCGGACTGATCATCGGCTATGGAGCGTATAAGCTGACCGCCTATATCGCAGCAGGAAGGGGTTATGATCTGCAGGAGCATCTCTCTATGGGAGAGAATGTGTTCGTAGCAGCGATCTTCGCTATTATTTTTGGTTTATTATTTTACAAACTGACCCCGGCCTTTACCAGACAGGGACAGAAAGCTGCGGTCAACATCGAATCGGACCTGAAAAAAACATCGACGAACGATCTGATGTTTTCGGCTGGCGGACTTATCGTAGGCCTGGTGATCGCTTATCTTCTGACCGGCCTGTATGAAGGGATCAATATTCCCATCCTGCAGGTCGTCCTGAACATCATCACGTATCTGATCCTCGGATCCCTTGGCGTGTTGGTGGCAAATATCAGGGGCAAGGATATCCGTGAGACGATCCTGGCAGCCCGTAGACCCCAGACCGGTGGCAAGGGCAAAGGCCACAAAACGGACTCAGTGCCGAAGATCCTGGACACCAGCGTCATCATCGACGGAAGGATCTTCGATATCATGAAGACCGGGTTCCTGGAGGGACCGATCATCATCGCGGAATTCGTTCTGGTGGAACTGCAGCACGTGGCAGACTCATCGGATCCCTTAAAACGGAACCGGGGACGCCGCGGACTGGATATCCTGAATAAGATCCAGACCGAATACGGCGTAGAGATCTACAACACGGCGGAAGATAAATCGCTGGAGGACATCCCGGAGGTGGATGTCAAGCTGCTGAAGCTCGCGCAGAACATCGGGGGCAAGGTCGTTACCAACGATTTCAATCTCAACAAAGTCGCGGCGATAAAAGGTGTTCCCGTACTTAACATCAACGAGCTGGCCAACACACTGAAACCGGTCGTCCTGCCGGGAGAGGAGATGATCATCTCGCTGGTCAAGGAGGGCAAGGAACGGAATCAGGCGGTCGCCTATCTGGACGACGGGACTATGATCGTCGTTGAGGAAGGCCGCAGATTCATAGGCCAGACCATTAAGGTCACGGTGACCAGTGTTTTGCAGACGACAGCGGGACGGATGATCTTCGCTAAACCATCGGGAGACAAGTGATACAGGGAGGCCGGATATGTACAATAGCAGACGCGTAGCGGTCATCATCGCAGCGGCCGGGAAGGGCACCAGACTCGGTGCGCCTATTCCGAAGCAGTTCTTAAAGATCGGCGGACAGCCCGTGATCATCAAAGCCATGAAGGTGTTCGACCAGATGGAGGAGGTAGACCACATCTTTGTCGTTGCCGGCGAAGACTATGTGGATTACTGCACAGACCTCATCGGTCAGTATGGATTTGAGAAGATGGAGACCGTAGTAGAGGGAGGAGTGCTTCGGCAGGACTCGGTCTACAATGCCCTCCAGGAAATGAACCGCAGGAAGCCCGGCGTGGAATACGTCCTGATCCATGATGCGGCGAGGCCTTTTATCAGTCAGGAGGTCATCCGCAATGTGCTTCGGGCGACCGAAGAAAAAGGCGCCGCCGTGGCCTGTGTGGCGATGACGAACAGCGTCCGCAGGCTTGGAGCTGGAGAAGATAAGAGCGAGAGCGTGGATCGCAGCGAATACTATGCGGTGCAGACGCCGCAGGGCTTTCGCAAATCGCTCCTCATCGATGCCTATGAGAAGGCTTACGATGACAGCTTCTTCGGAACCGATGACGCGGCGATCGTAGAGCATGCGGGCGGAGAGATCGCTATGGTGGATGGTGAGTATCAGAACATCAAGATCACGACTAAGGAGGACCTTCCCATGGAGAACCGGATCGGAACAGGATTTGATGTACATCGTCTGACGGAGGGCAGGAAACTGATCCTCGGCGGGGTGGAGATCCCGTCCCCCAGGGGCCTTGACGGACACTCTGACGCAGATGTCCTGGTCCACGCGGTGATGGATGCCCTGCTCGGCGCAGCGGCGCTAGGGGACATAGGGCTTCATTTCCCGGATACGGATCCGGAGTATGAAGGGATCTCGAGCCTGCTGCTCCTCACTAAGGTGAAGGAAAAACTGGAGGAAGGATTCTATAACATCGGCAACATAGATGTGACCGTGATCTGCGAGAAGCCGAAGATCCGTCCATATGTGGAACCGATGAGGGAGAACCTGGCGAAGGCGCTGGATCTCGACGTCAGCCGGGTCAGCATCAAGGGGACGACCACCGAGAAGCTCGGGTTCACAGGAAGAGAAGAAGGCATCGCCTGCGAGGCGGTCGCTTCTATATACAGATAAGCAAGGAGAAGACAGTAAATGAAATTATCAAGAGCACACTTAAAAACACTTAGAGAAGTACCGACAGAGGCGGAGATCCCAAGCCATATCCTGCTTTTGCGTACGGGAATGATCCGCAAGCTGGTATCCGGCGTATACGGATTCATGCCGATGGGGCAGAGGACCCTCCGCAAGATCGAACAGATCATCCGGGAAGAGATGGACGCTGCCGGCGGGCAGGAGATCCTGATGTCCGCCGTCCAGCCGGCGGAGCTGTGGCAGGAATCCGGCAGATGGTACGCCTACGGACCAGAGCTTTGGAGACTGAAGGATAGAAACGGCAGAGATTTCTGCCTGGGGCCGACGCACGAGGAGATCTTCACGGACATCGTGAGAAATGACATCTCTTCCTATCGGCAGCTCCCGATGAACCTCTATCAGATCCAGACAAAATACAGAGATGAAGCGCGTCCGAGATTCGGGCTCATGAGAAGCCGGGAATTCATCATGAAGGATGCCTACTCCTTTGACAGAGATGAGGCGGGCCTGGACGAAAGCTACCGCATCATGTATGAAGCATATGAGAAGGTCTTCACCCGGTGCGGACTGACGTTCCGCCCGGTCGAAGCGGACTCCGGAGCCATCGGGGGCAGCAATTCCCACGAGTTCACCGCCCTCTCCGAGGTCGGCGAGAGTGAGATCGCTTACTGCGAGAAGTGTAACATGGCAGCAACGACCGAACGTGCGGCCTGTACCGATGCTCCCGCCCAGGACGATGAGATGCTCCCGATCGAGGAAGTATATACTCCTGAGACTTCCACGATCGAAGCCGTCGCAAACTACCTTGGCCTGGATACGAAGCAGACCCTGAAAGCCCTTCTCTTTGTCAAATACAATGAGCAGGGCGAGGAAGACGGCTACGTGGCAGCCTTTGTCCGCGGCGACAGGGAGCTGAATATGACGAAGCTGGTCAATGCGCTGGATATTCCGGAGCACGCCATCGAATTCGCAGACGAGGAAGCCATGGGCGAAGCCACAGGCTGTGTCGGCGGCTTCACCGGTCCGGTAGGCCTTCATGACTGCACGATCGTGGTGGACAGTGAAGTGCCCGGGTTAAAGAACCTCTGCGCAGGCGCCTGCAAAAAAGACCATCACATGAAAAATGTCAATTATGGACGTGATTACACAGCGGATATCGTGACGGACATAAAAGTCCTGGCCGAGGGAGATCCCTGCCCGGTCTGCGGTGCTCCCGTCAAGTACGCACGCGGGATCGAGGTGGGCCAGGTATTCAAACTGGGCACCAAGTACAGCGAGTCCATGGGAGCATACTACAAGGATGAGAACATGGAGAACCACCCGATCGTTATGGGATGCTATGGGATCGGCGTGACCCGTACCATGGCCGCTGTTGTGGAACAGCACCACGATGATAACGGCATCATCTGGCCGATCTCCGTCGCTCCGTATCACGTGATCATCACGCTGATGAAGCCGGATGACGAGACTCAGGCTAAGGTCGCGGATCAGATCTATGAAGAGCTGCTGGCTCGGGGCGTAGAGGTCGTGCTCGACGATCGCAAGGAGCGCCCGGGCGTTAAGTTCAAGGATGCGGACCTGCTGGGGATCCCGATCCGGATCACCGTCGGCCGGGGCGCTGCGGACGGCATGATCGAATACAAGATGCGCCGTGACGCGGACCGGACCGATATGACGATCGAGGAAGGCATTGAAACAGCCGTGAAGACTGTGGAAGCGGAACGGTACGGGATCGTCAAGTGAAACATGGATCAAAAGGCGAAACGAGAAAAATAATAAAACAGCTGGCGGGGCTGTTCCTGGCTTTTTTCAAGCTGGGGCTGTTCACGATCGGCGGCGGCTACGCCATGATCCCCCAGATGCAGCAGATCGCGGTAACGGAGCATCACTGGCTGACGGAGGAAGAGGTCGTTGACTGCATCGCGGTCAGTCAGTCCCTGCCGGGCATCATCGCCATCAATATGGCGACCTATATCGGAAGGAAGCTCCACGGATTTCGGGGCGCGGTCGCGGCAACGGTCGGGGTCGTGCTGCCCTCCTTCATCATCATTTCACTGGCGGTACTGGTCCTTGGGACCATCGGGGACAACCCATGGGTCGCGGGAGCCTTCACAGGCGTCAAAGCGGCGATCTGCGGACTGATCCTGGTATCGGCTGTGCGGCTGGGCAGGCAGGTCCTGCGAACGCCCTTTCAGTGGGTCCTGATGATCGCAGCCTTCGCTGCCATAGGCTTCTTCGGCATCAATGCCGTCTGGGTGATCCTGGTAGCAGCTATCCTCGGGATCATTTATACCGCATCCCGAAAGGGGGTGCGCTGATGGGCTTTGTGAATCTGTTCCTGGCATTTGTCCGGATCGGTCTGTTCGGATTTGGCGGCGGCCTCGCGATGCTCCCGCTGATCTACCAGAGCGTGCAGCAGTTCGGCTTCATGCCTCTGGAGGAATTCTCGGACCTGCTCGCGTTATCCCAGGTGACGCCCGGGCCGATCGCGGTCAATGCGGCGACTTATGTAGGCCTGCATTTCGCAGGGCTGCCGGGGGCAGCGGTGGCGACATTCGGAGTCGTCCTGCCGGAGTTCATCATCATGATGATCGTATGCCGGTTCCTGGACCGTTTCCGTGAGAACCCGCTGGTGGAAGGCGCCTTTACCGGGATCCGTCCGGTGACGATCGGGCTTCTCGGCGCGGCAGTGATCTTTGTCAGCGAGGGCGTGCTCGTTCACGGACCCCTGATCAGCAGGGCGCTGGTGACCGCGGGGCTGGACTACTATAACCTGATCGCCATCGGGATCGCCGCTGTGACGGTACTGTTGATGACGGCACTAAAAATGAAGCCCGTCCGGGTGATGCTGCTCATGGCCGCGGTTGGCGCGGTCTGCGGCGGGATGGGGATTCTCTGAAGATATTGATTGATAAGAAGACAGGAGACCTGAACTATGTGGACTGGAGGAGTAAGAGCGATCGTGCTCGATGACAGGAAGAGGATGCTGCTGGTGCGGCAGTACCATGACGGCAAGGATATATGGATGGTACCCGGTGGCACGATCGAAGAAGGAGAGAGCGCGGCGGATGCGGCGCTTCGGGAAGTGAAAGAGGAAACGAATCTGGACATCGGGCTCGACGGGCTTCTCTGGCACGTGGAGGAGGTATCCGAGCGGGGGCAGCGCTTCGTGAATTTCTTCCTGGGGCATCTTAAGGATCCCTCGCAAAAGCTGGTCCTCGGAACCGACCCGGAGCTGGCGGAGGATGCCCAGGTTTTGCGCGAGGTGGCATTCCTTGACCGGGAAGAAGTAGGGAAGCTGGAAGTGCTCTACCCGGAATATCTCAAGGATGAATTCTGGCAACTCCTGGATGGAGGACAATTACAGTATAACGCGTTCCGCATGAGGGACTGAGAAAGGAGACAGATAATGAAATATGTGAGAATCGAAATGGAAAACGGCGATGTGATGAGAGGAGAACTCTATCCGGAGATCGCACCGATCACCGTCGAGAATTTTATCAAACTGGTGGAGGATGGCTTCTATGACGGGCTGATCTTTCACAGGGTCATCCCGGGATTCATGATCCAGGGAGGATGTCCGGACGGTACCGGTATGGGCGGCCCGGGATGGAGCATCCAGGGAGAGTTCGCCAGCAATGGAGTGAAGAATGACCTGAAGCACGAGCGCGGCGTCCTTTCTATGGCCCGGTCCATGATGCCGAACTCAGCCGGTTCTCAGTTCTTCATCATGGTAGCGGATGCGCCGCATCTGGATGGGGATTATGCGGCGTTCGGCAAGATCGTCGAGGGAATGGAGGCAGCCGATCGGATCGTGAAGCAGCCGAGAAACGCCATGGATAAGCCGAATGAACCGCAGAGGATGAAAAAAGTAACGATTGAAGAGGAATAATAAAACTAAGCACGGACAGGCAAAAGGAGTGATGATATGAACACGATATACAGATCGGTTTCAGGCATCATGATCGCGGTGATGGTCCTGCTGGCAGGGATCGCCGTCAGCGGAATACTGCAGCCATCTTCTGCCGCAGCTAAAGCTAAGCCGGCACTCTCGAAAAAGAGCGTGACCATGACGGTCCAGACGACGAAGGCTCTCAAGGTGAAGAATGCCAAACAGAAGGTCAAATGGACCACCGGCGATAAGAAGATCGTGACCTTCATGAGCAAAAAAGGCAAGTACAGCCAGTCCATCATACTGAAGGCGGGCAAAAAGACCGGCACCTGCTACGTGAAGGCGAAGATCGGGAAGAAGACACTAAAGTGCAAGGTCACGGTAAAAGCGAAGATGGAGCCGAGACCGGATCCGCCAAAACCGCCGGATTCGATCGTTGAAGCTGCGGCCAGATTCTCTGTGAACTTTCTGCAGGATTCCATGTCATTAGACCAGAACAGGAACCTGCTGATCTCACCGGATTCCATCATGACGGCCATGGCCATGGTCGAGAACGGTGCTCAGGGGGAGACCCTGGAGCAGATGGAAAAAGCCATGTCCGGTCAGGCAGGGACCGCGGAAGCATTCAATGAGTATCTCCAGTATATGAATGACCGGCTGGCAGGATCGAAGAGCATCCTGTTCACATCGGCGAATTCCATCTGGGTGAGAGAAGGGGCGCTTCAGATCAAGGACGGGTTTAAGGATACCAACAGCAAATATCATCACGCGCAGCTGCTGGAACGGGCCTTCGATCAGCAGACCGTCAGTGAAATGAACACCTGGGTCAAAGATAATACCAGAGGGATGATCAAGGATATCATCGACCAGCTGGACCCGATGGACCGCCTCGTTCTGATCAACGCCATCGCTTTCGATGGGGAATGGGCAGAGCCTTTTGAAAAAGACTATGGACAGGTCCAGGAAGACCAGGATTTCACCGATGCGGACGGCAATAAACAGAAAGTGACCATGCTCACGCAGAATCTATCTAACGGCAGGTGTTATCTCGAAGCGGCCGGCGGCACAGGGTTCGTGAAGCCTTATAAAGGAGGAGAAGTCGCGTTCGCCTGCCTGCTCCCGCCGGAAGGAAAGTCCGTTGATGATTTCGTGCTGGATCTGGACGGCCAAAAATTGCAGGAAGCATGGTACTCCCGCAGCGATGAGTACATCGTGGACATCCGACTTCCGAAGTTCACGTACGATTATGACATGTCGGCGGGCCCGGTCCTGCAGGGGCTTGGCATAGAGCGTGCCTTCACGGATCAGGCGGATTTCTCGGGGATCGCGGAACCAACGGTTGAGACGCCGGGACTCCATATCGATGAGGTGATCCACAAGACGCACATCGAGGTCAGCGAGGACGGGACGAAAGCGGCGGCGGCTACGGCGGTCACCATGAAAGCGAACTCGGCAGCTCCGATGGAGAAAGAGACCAGGAAGGTCTATCTGGACCGGCCGTTCGTCTATGCCCTCATGGATGTAGAGACGGGGACCCCGTTGTTCCTGGGCGTGGTTCGCTATGCGACCAAATAGATGTTGTGAAAAAATCATAAATAATCACAATAAAAATTCGATTTCATTGTTGACAAACAACAAATAATGCATTACTATAGTATCAACTTAAGAACGAAACCGATGACGGGGAAGTAAAACTGAGAGGCGATCGCCCAGAGAATCCGGGATGGTGGGATCCGGATGGATGCAGCTTCAGTACAATGGGCCCCGGAGGGCGAGGTGAACGATTCGGCGAAGGCATTAGACGCCGGAGCGGATCCAGTAGCTGAGACGTGACGCCGGCGTTACGGGCGAGGAGTGTGATGGCACTCTGCAGAGCGGATACAGCCCCGTGAGATCATGAACGGGAGCCGTATCAATCAAGGTGGTACCGCAGGCTAGCGCCTGTCCTTGGAAGAGGACAGGCGTTTTCTGTTTTATGCGAATAAGCAAAGGCTGGCCAGCCTTTGCAGAAAGAAAGCCCGCTGCAGAGACTCCGAATGACAGTTTTAATCAAAGAAAGGAGTCAGAACGATGACAAAGACAAATGAGATCCCGTACAAAATCTATCTTACCGAAGACGAGATGCCGAAGCAGTATTACAATGTCCGCGCGGACATGGAGAACAAACCGGCGCCGCTCCTGAACCCGGGGACCGGCCAGCCGATGACCGCGGAGGAACTGGAGGCCGTGTTCTGCAAGGAACTGGTCCGGCAGGAACTGGATAACGACACCAGACTCATCGATATCCCCGACGAGATCCGGGACTTCTACAAGATGTACCGGCCGTCTCCTCTGGTCCGGGCGTATTGTCTGGAGAAAAAACTGGACACCCCGGCGGAGATCTACTACAAATACGAAGGCGGCAACACCAGCGGCAGCCATAAGCTCAATTCCGCCATCGCGCAGGCCTACTACGCCAAGAAGCAGGGGCTAAAGGGCGTGACCACAGAGACCGGAGCCGGCCAGTGGGGCACGGCGCTGTCCATGGCATGTTCCTATTTCGACCTGGCCTGTGACGTTTATATGGTCAAGGTCTCCTATGAACAGAAGCCGTTCCGCAGAGACGTCATGCGCACCTACGGAGCAACGGTGACCCCATCCCCATCGGATACGACGAACGTAGGACGGAAGATCCTGGAGGAGCATCCGGGAACCACCGGAAGCCTGGGCTGCGCGATCTCTGAAGCGGTTGAGGCGGCGGTCAGCAGAGAGGGGTACCGCTACGTGCTGGGCAGCGTGCTCAATCAGGTCATCCTGCACCAGTCGGTCATCGGCCAGGAGACGAAGACGGCCCTGGAGAAATATGGGATCGAGCCGGATATGATCATCGGCTGCTGCGGCGGAGGCTCCAACTTCGGCGGACTGATCTCCCCGTTCATGGGTGAGAAGATCCGTGGAGAGAAGAACTATCGGATCATCGGTGTAGAGCCGGCATCCTGCCCATCCCTCACAAGAGGCAAATACGCCTATGACTTCTGTGACACCGGCATGGTCTGTCCGCTGGCGAAGATGTATACCCTTGGCAGCGGCTTCATCCCGTCACCGAACCACGCGGGCGGCCTGAGATACCACGGCATGAGCGGGATCATTTCCCAGCTTTACGATGATGGACTGATCGAGGCGAGATCCTATGAACAGTCGGAGGTCTTCCAGGCAGCGGTCGACTTCGCCAGGGTCGAAGGGACGCTTCCGGCACCAGAAAGCGCACACGCCATCAAGGCGGCTGTTGATGAGGCGATCAAGTGCAGGGAGACCGGGGAAAAGAAAGTGATCGTCCTCGGGCTGACGGGAACCGGATACTTCGATATGGTCGCTTACCAGAAATACCTCGACGGTGAGATGAGCGATTACATCCCGACCGATGAGGAACTTGAAGCGGGATTCGCCAGTCTGCCGCAGATCAATGGATAACAGGCGCCAGACCTGCAAGCGGGAAATAACACGAAAGAAACGTCGAAAGAATCGTCTTCGGCGTTTCTTTTTTTCGGCCTGAATGGTATACTAACTATGTATTGACTTTTTGATAGGAGGAATCGAATTGAGACGAAGCAATATAGACATTTCTTTCATCGTGATCATCCTGATCCTGGCGAGCATGTCGATCCGGGAGGGAGCCTTCACGAATCCGTCGGAGTGGATCCTTTCGAAGATCCTGATCGTTCCGGGGATCATCATCGGCCTGACCTGCCATGAATTCGCGCATGCGTTCGTTGCCTACAAACTGGGGGACCGTACACCTAAACTCCAGGGGCGCGTGACCCTCAATCCCATGGCCCACATCGACTGGATGGGCCTCGCGGCACTGTTCTTCGTAGGCTTCGGCTGGGGGCAGCCGGTACAGATCGATCCGTACCAGTTCCGCCATAGACGCAGGGACGAGTTCCTGGTCTCCATCGCCGGCGTCGCTATGAATCTGCTGCTTGCCATCGCGTTCACCTTCGTGATCAAGATCCTCATGATGGTGACCGGAAGCGACTGGAATGCCACCGGTTTCGTCGGGGACCTCTGGACGATGATGCTTTATATCGTTCAGATCAACCTGGTGCTGATGGTCTTCAACCTGATCCCGGTACCGCCGCTGGATGGCTTCAACATCATCGCTCAGATCTTCAATTTCGGGCAGAAGGAGATCTACTGGCAGATCTACCGGTACGGCAACTGGATCCTGGTAGCGCTGATCGTTTTCGGCGTGACCGGCATGATCCTCTCTCCGTGCGTGAGCTTCCTGTTCAATCTGCTCGTGAACACGATACTTCTGTGACCTGGTGATACGATGGACTATTTAGACAGACTCAATGATATGCAAAGGCTGGCCGCCGTCCATACCGAAGGCCCTCTGCTGATCCTGGCTGGAGCCGGAAGCGGTAAGACGAGCACGATGACCTGCCGGATCGCCTATCTGATCCAGGAAAAAGGCGTCAGCCCATACAATATCCTCGCCGTCACCTTCACGAACAAAGCCGCGAAAGAAATGAGGGACCGGGTGGAGCAGCTGGTCGGATCCGGACTTAACATGTGGATCCTGACCTTTCATTCCGCCTGCCTGCGGATCCTTCGGAGCCACGCGGATGTGCTGGGCTACGGACGGGATTTCGCGGTCTATGACCCGGCGGATCAGAAGACGCTGGTCAAAAATATCTGCAAGGACCTGCAGATCGACACGAAAAAATTCAATCCGGCCTACTTCCTCAGCATCATCAGCAAGTGCAAGGAGGAGCGGATCACCCCGAAGGACTATCCGCGTGAATACGGCACGGACTTCCGGGAGGAGATGATCCACAAGGTATACGATGCCTACGAGACGCAGCTCCATAAGAATAACGCGATGGACTTCGATGACCTGCTTCTCAACGCCGTCCGTGTGTTCGAGCAGGACGAGGCCGTATTGCTGAAATACCGGAACCGTTTCCGGTACATCATGGTCGATGAGTACCAGGACACCAACCAGATCCAGTACACGTTCGTCCGGATGCTGGCGGAGGAGCACCGCAATCTCTGCGTGGTCGGGGACGATGACCAGTGCATCTACCAGTGGCGGGGTGCCGACATCCGCAACATCCTGGAGTTCGAGAAGGATTTCCCGGGGACGAAGGTCGTCAAGCTGGATCAGAACTACCGCTCGACCGGCAATATCCTGGAAGCCGCCCACAGCGTCATCTCCCACAATGCCGCCCGTAAACCGAAGAAGCTCTGGACCGAGGCGTCCGGAGGCAGCCGGATCACCTATTTTCAGGCTGAGGATGAGCGGGAAGAGGCGAATTATATCGCCAGTGAGATCCACCGCCTGACCGCGGGCAGCTATACGCTGGAGGAAGGCAGGAAAGAAGGAAGGAAGTTCAGCGAATTCGCGATCCTGTACCGGACCAATGCCCAGTCCAGGACCTTCGAGGAAGCCCTTTCCTACAGGAACATCCCTTACCGGGTGCTTGGGGGACTGAGATATTACGACCGCAAAGAGATCAAGGACATCATGTGCTATATGCGGATCGTGCAGAACCGGGCGGATGATCTGGCCCTGGTAAGGATCATCAATGAACCAAAGCGCGGGGTCGGCGGCAAGACGATCGAGAAACTGCAGACCCTGGCCCGTGTGCGCGGGGAGAGCCTGTTCGATACGCTTCTGGACAAGGACGTGGTCGCTTCGCTTTCTGCAAAGGCTGGTCAGGGCATCCGCGAACTGACGGAGATGATCCTGTCCTTTTCGGAAGAAAGCGGGAATATGCGCGTCTCCGATCTCTATGATGGGCTGCTGGTCCGCACCGGTTATATGAAGATGCTGGAGGATCAGAACACGGTCGAAAGCGAGACGAGGATCGAAAACCTGATGGAGTTCAAATCCGTCATCTATGACTACGAAGAGGAAGATAAGGATCTTTCCCTCTCGGATTTCATGGAGAGGATCGCCCTTCTCGCGGATGTAGATAACCATGATGCCGGCGAGAATGCGGTCGTCCTGATGACGCTGCACAGCGCCAAGGGCCTGGAATTCCCCTTCGTCTTTATGCCGGGCATGGAGGACGGGCTGTTCCCCGGATGGCGGGCATTCGACCGTCCGGACGGGCTGGAGGAGGAGCGCCGGCTCTGTTACGTCGGGATCACCCGGGCGAAGGAACGCCTATGGATGACGAGCGCCCAGAGAAGGATGCTTTACGGCAAGATCGACTACACCAGAGAGTCTCAGTTCATGCGGGAGATCGATCCGAAGCTGCTGGAGGGAGACGGCGTCTATCAGAAGAAGCCATCGGCAGGGATGTTCCGGGATGGGGCGCGCGCGCCTGAGGCGATCCGTCCGTTCGATCAGCTGAAATACGCCCGCCAGATGACGAAGCGAAACGCCGAGGCCATGCAGCAGTCGGCCGCCGATTCCTTCGCGCAGGGCGACCGGGTCTCCCATCCGAAATTCGGGGAGGGCGAGGTCCTGGAAGCCAGCGGGAAGATCCTGCGGGTCCGGTTCGCAGACGGAGACAAGAAGCTCGCGATCGGATTCGCGCCACTTAAGAAACTGTAGTAGCAAATAAGGAACTTAGTATATAACGATGAGTGAGAAGCGGGAACGAATCAAAGAACTGGTCGAGGTCCTGAACCGTGCGTCCAGGGCATATTACCAGGCGGATGAAGAGATCATGTCCAACCGGGAGTATGACCGCCTTTATGATGAGCTCGAAGAACTCGAGAAGGAGACCGGGATCGTCCTGGCAGCAAGTCCTACGGTCCGGGTCGGATATGAAGTCGTCAGCAGCCTGCCGAAGCAGAGGCATCCTTCTCCGATGCTCTCGCTGGACAAGACGAAGGATACCGCCGCTCTCGCGGACTGGCTCGGAGATCAGGAGGGACTGCTCTCATGGAAGCTGGATGGTCTGACGGTCGTCCTGACCTATGAGAACGGAGAGCTCACAGGGGCGGTCACCCGCGGAGACGGGACCACCGGGGAAGTGATCACAGGCAATGCGAGGGTATTCGATAATATCCCGCTGCGGATCCCGTCAAAAGAAGAGACGGTCCTTCGGGGCGAAGCGGTGATCAGCTACCCGGTGTTCGAGCAGATCAATGCGGCCATCGGGGATGCGGACGCGAAATACAAGAATCCGAGGAACCTCTGCAGCGGCTCGGTGCGGCAGCTGGACAGCAGCGTGACCGCGCGCCGGCATGTCCGGTTCTATGCTTTCTCCCTGGCCTCCGGCGGAGGGGAAATGAAATACCGCCATGAGCAGATGGAATGGATCCGCTCACAAGGGTTCGAGACGGTGGAGAACATCCCGGTCACGAAAGATACCGTGGCGGATGCGGTGCAAACGTTCGCGGAGCGGATCGCGGATTTCGAGATCCCATCGGACGGCCTGGTCCTGATCTATGATGATATCGAATACGGGAGATCGCTGGGATCGACGGCAAAATTCCCGAGGGATTCCATCGCCTTCAAATGGCAGGATGAGATGGCGGAAACAACGCTGCGCGAGATCCTGTGGAACCCGTCGCGGACCGGCCTGATCAACCCGATCGCGGTCTTCGATCCGGTGGAGCTCGAGGGGACTACGGTCAGCCGGGCTTCCGTGCATAACCTGAGCATTGTAGGTCAGCTGCAGCTCGCACCCGGAGACCGGATCCAGGTCTATAAGGCGAATATGATCATCCCGCAGATCGAGAAGAACCTGTCCGCAGGGCCAGGCCATATGGCGGCGCCGCCGCCGGAGCACTGTCCTGCCTGCGGCGGGGGAACGGTGATCCGCGATGAGAACGGGATCCGGACGCTGCACTGCCCGAACCCGGACTGCCCGGCGAAAAAGATCAAGGCGTTCACGCATTTTGTCAGCCGGAATGCCATGAATATCGAAGGGCTTTCGGAGGCGACCCTCGAGAAACTGATCGGTATGGGAGCCCTGCATGAGCTCGCGGACCTGTTCCGCCTGGACCGGTTCCGGGACCAGATCGTAAGCATGGAAGGCTTCGGCGAGAAGTCCTATGAGAATCTGATCGCATCCTGTAACAGGGCGGCGCACACTACGCCGGACCGGCTGCTGAACAGCCTGGGGATCCCGGGGATCGGCTCCGCGAACGCGAGGATGATCTGCCGCGCCGCGGGGAACCAGTGGCAAAAGGTGCAGCATATGACACAGGAGGAGATGCTCGCCATCCCGGGGATCGGAGACGTTCTGGCCAGGGATCTCACCGCGTTTTTCGCGGACGAGAAGAATATACGGATGCTGGAGGCCCTTCTGCCGCAGCTGACGCTGGACGAGAGTTTCGAAGACGGGACAGACCAGCCTTTGCAGGGGAAGACCTTCGTGATCACAGGAAGCCTCACGGAGTTCGCTAACCGTGATGCGGCGAAGGAACGGATCCAGCAGCTTGGCGGCAAAGTCGCCGGCTCGGTGAGCAAGAAGACGGATTATCTGATCAACAACGATATCGGATCCGGCTCCTCAAAGAACAAAAAAGCTAAGGAACTAGGCGTTCCGATCATAACTGAGAAAGACTTTCTGGAGATGATCTAATGATTTTACCAACAGGGAAACTGGACAGCGACCTGCTGAAGCAGATCGTGTTTGACAAGATAACATACAGGAATGAGGACGTGAAAGTCCGGCCGGGGATCGGGGAGGACTGCGCCTGCATGGATTTCGGCGCGTTCGATTGTGTGATGTCGACGGACCCGATCACGTCTGCGGTCAGCGATATCGGCAGGCTGTCGATCCACATCACATGTAACGATGTGGCCTCAAACGGGGTGCAGCCGCTCGGGATCATGCTGGCGGTCATGCTCCCGGAAGGGACGACGGAGCACGATGTGGAGCATATCATGGGGCAGGCGGCGGAGACCGCGGCGGAGCTTCAGGTCGAGATCATCGGCGGGCACACGGAGATCACTCCGGCGGTGAAACAGCCGGTCATCGTATCGACGGCGATCGGCAAAACCCCTGCGGGCACATCCCAGAGCGGCAATGACATGGTTCCGGGAGATTTTATCATGATGACGAAGGCGGTAGGACTGGAAGGGACCGGGATCATCGCCTGCGATCATGAAGAGCGGCTCCGCCAGGAAAAAACTGAGGATGGAGCGCCGCTGTTCACGGAGGAGGAGATCGGACGCGCGAAATCGTTTCTGGACCGGGTCAGCGTCGTGAAGGAAGGGGTCGCCGCAGGAAAGGTCGGGACACATGGGATGCACGACATCACGGAGGGCGGTATCCTCGGAGCGGTTTGGGAGATGTGCCAGATCTCCGGAACAGGAGCCGAGGTCTGGGAAGAGAACATCCCGATGGAGCCTGAGACAGGGAAGATCTGCGGCGTATTCGGTATTGATCCGCTGCGGCTGATCTCAAGCGGATCGATGGTCATCATCGTCCCCGCGGACCGGCGGGCGGCGATGGAGCAGGCAATGCAGGAGGCCGGTGTCGAAGCTTCGGTCATCGGAGTGATCCGGCCGGAAGAAGACGGGATCCGGATGATCCGGAGGGTGAAGACCTGCGGCGGCGACGGCGAATGAAGTATCAGTGTGGCCGTGGATCCGCCTTATGCTGATGAGATCTCTAAGGGAGTCGGCCGTGAGAAGGAGTAGAGGAGGTTTATCATGAGCGGCAACGGACGTGCTATGCTGGCG
>JAFRLD010000183.1 GCA_017431395.1 Bacillota bacterium
ATGCATGCGAATTCATCAAGACGACGCAGAGCAAGTATCTCCCGCTGGGAGAGTTCATCGACAGGGGAGGTGAAGAGTAATGATCGAGATCATCTGTTCCGGGATCGGAGGACAGGGCGTACTCGTGGCGGGTATGGTCCTGGCGGACATTGCTATGGAGGACGGTAAGAACGTTTCCTGGTATCCTTCCTATGGATTTGAAATGAGAGGCGGGGCGGCGAACTGCGAGGTCAAGATCGGAGACGAGGACCTGCAGAGCCCATATTGCCTGGAGCCGGATATCCTGCTGACCATGAGCGAGTCAGCCATCGATACATTTGAAGAACGGCTGAAGCCGGGCGGGATCCTGCTGGTGAACTCCAGCCTGGTCAGTGAAGACCGGACCTACCGGGATGATATCAAGGTGTTCAAGATCCCAGCGACGGATCTGGCCAACGAGCTGAACAATCCGAGAGGAACGAACATCATCATGCTGGGAGCGCTGGCCGGCGCATCGGACCTCTATGATGTGGATCATGTCAAGGCCGGTATGGACCACTATTTCAATAAAAAAGGCAAGAACAATCCTAAGAACGCGGCCGCGTTCGATTGCGGCGCGCAGGCAGCAAAGGAGCAGTTATGACAGAGAAGAAAGCCCTGCCTTTGGAAGGGGTCAAAGTCGTAGAGATGGGAACGGTCGTCGCGGCGCCGACCACGGCCCGGATGCTCTGTGCCTACGGTGCGGAGGTCATCAAGGTCGAGGGCCTGGACGGGGATGTCATGCGTGTGGGCGGAGTCCACGAGTATACGCCGTACGATGATGATCTGAACCCTCTGTTCACGATCCACAACAGCAACAAGAAGTTCATCTCCCTGAATTATAAGAAGGAAGCCGGCAAGAAGATCCTGCTGGATCTGATCGACGATGCGGACGTGTTCATCACGAACGTGCGGGAGAAGTCCCTGGTGCGCAACGGCCTTGATTATGAGACCGTGAAAAAGACGAATCCGGGGCTGATCTATGCCCACTTCAAGGGCTATGGGGACAAAGGCCCCTCAGCCAATGATCCGGGATTCGATATCAGCGCCTTCTGGCTGCGCGCAGGTGCGTTAGGAGACTGGCAGACGGAAGGGTCTTTCCCGTTCCTGCCGACCTACGCCTTCGGGGATATGGCTACGAGCAGCGCGTTTCTCTCCGGAATTTTGATGGCCCTCTATGGGCGCGAGAAGACCGGCCAGGGAACGGAAGTGGACATCTCGCTCTTCGCCAACGGGATCTGGTGCAACGCCATCGGTGTCGTTCAGACCCAGTTCGAGCATAAGCACATGAACCCGGATCCTCTCCGGCCGACAGACCCGTTCAACCAGACCTACAAATGCAAGGATGGCCGCTGGATCGGAGTCTATTGCAATGAATACGAGATGGACCGGGAAAAATGGTATGGTCTCTTCGGCATTCCGGAATACGCGGACGATCCGGACTATGCCAGCATCAAGGTCATGGGAGAAAAAGACACGATCAAGACAGTCATCGAGAAGTGCAACGAGATCTTCCTGACGAAGACCGCCCAGGAATGGAGAGACTATCTCAGCTCCAACAACTGCGCCTGTGAGATCCTGAAGGAGCAGCACGAAGTCAGCTCCGACCCGCAGGCCATCGAGAACGGCTATATGGTCCCGGTGGAATTCCCGGATGAAAATCATACGACGGTCATGATGCCTTCGCCGCCGATCTCCTTCAGCGATTACGGTAGGAGAGAGTATAA
>JAFRLD010000019.1 GCA_017431395.1 Bacillota bacterium
CGCGAATCTTCGTTTTCGAACGGATGGATATAGCTGGATCATTTACAGGGCCGCTTGACCACGAATCGGTCTAGGCAGGCCAGGATCCCGGGCAGTAGGAAGATGACCAGGATCGTTGCGATCAGACAGCCGATGGAGAGGATCCGGCAGATCTGCCGGGTGGCAGGCTCTTCGAACGCGAAACTCAGGACGCCGACCGCGGCGATCAGGATGGTCGCGGAAGTCAGTATCGTCTGAAGAGAGCCTTTGTAGGCGGCACGGATCGATTCGCGCCGGGATAGAGGCGCCGCGCCGGCCCCGGCGACAGGCTCGGCCAAATCGGCCTCGGCAATCGAAGCCGCGCCGGTCCCGCCGGCCAAATCGGCCCCAGCAATCGAAGCCGCCTCCGCCCCGCTCCGGTTCTCAATATAATAGGTCGTGTAGATGATCGCGTAATCGATGGTCGCGCCCATCATGATGCTTTGGACGATGAGCAGGGCCAGATAGTTCATGTCGATATGCAGGGCGTTCAGCACCGCCATAGTCAGGAAGACGGCGCACTGGATGATCAGCACCAGAATCGCGGAGGTCACGAACCTCCGGAACGTCAGCAGGACGATGAACAGAATGAAGAGCGCCGTCAGCAGGGTGACCCGGTTCAGTTCCGAATGGAAGGTCTGGGACATCTCATAAGCCATCGGGGTCGCGCCGATCAGGTACATGGGGGAGCTGAACCGCTCGCCGGTATAGGAGGTCAGCTGGTCCATGAAGGCTCTGGTTTCGTCCGAGTCCTCCGGAAGATCCGCGTTGATCATGAGCCGGCCGTAATGCTCTCCGTGCAGTTTGCCGGCCGCCTCTTCGAGATCGTCGCGCATCTCATGGACGTCCTCGATCTCGTCCTCTTCCATAGCCTGTGAGAAGGCTGGCCGTTCGATCATCTCTCCGTCCAGATGGGAAACAAGCTTCATCAGATCCATGCGCCAGGATTCATCGTAATAATTCCGCGAACCATAAAGCTCATAGAGCATCTGCAGATCGCCCTCGGACATATCCTCGCTATAGCCGTCCAGCAGGTCCGAAAGCCCATGGTAAGTATACTCCGTTCCATTGACGGCCCCATTGATCAGCCTTTGGGCAAGGCGCAGATCCTTCGCGGAACCGCCGATGCGGCCCTTCATGTCGGGATCGCTCAGGACCGTGTTCACGAGGAAATTGATGAACTGCTGCGGGGACAGCGTCCACCGGTCGGTATTGCCATGCTTATAGATATAAAGCAGATAGATGCTGCGGACGTCGGACTTCTTCATGCCGAGAAGCTTTCCCATAGAGGATGTAGAGAGCTTCTTGCCGCGCACGGAAGTGTCGATGATCTTCCGGAGCGTCCTCAGCTGTTTCCTCTGGGACTTGGTCAGGGAATGGCGGATCGTCTTGTCCGACAGCATATAGTGGATGAGTTTCTGTACGGAGATCTTGTGCGAGGCGGGGTCAGAGAGGATGTCCGAGTAAGCCCAGACCAGGGTCAGGGGCTGCTCATCAAGAGGGATCCCGTAGCCGGTCAGGGCCTGGACCATGGCAGGGATCTCGTATGGTGTGGGATCCATCTGGCCGATCTGCGAGAGGGCACCGATCAGCTGGGCGGTCTCTTCGCCGCCGAACTGGTCCTTCAGGGCAGGATCCTCCGACATCTGCTGCAGGATCTGCGCGACATCCGCGATGGTCCGGGTCCCTTCGACTCCCTTTTTCATATGATGGTTGACGTAGATCATCCGCATCTGGGGCTTTTTCATGCCGAGAAGCTTAGCGGCTCCCTTGTAGGTGCGCTTCTTCGTCATTTTCTTTTTATTCGTATAGACCCGCATGGATTCGAGCTGCTCCCGCTGGGAGGCGCTGATCATGCTCCCGTAATCCGGGTCCGTGGCCACCTCGTCGATGAGGAAGGAGATAAAACGCGGCAGCGTCATCCGGCCGGGATCCGCAGAGCCTTTTTTGATCTGGTAATAGAGAAGCAGCTGCCGGGCCTGGGAGGTTTTCATGCCAAAAAAGCTGGCCAGGCCGGAGGCAGTCTTTTGCGAGGTAAGGGCATGGACATCGGTGAACTTCGCCATATCGTTGATCTGATCCCGGGTCTCATCATCCATCGTCCTGCCGAAGTCCGGGTCGTACATGACGTCCTCCTGCAGGAAAGAAACGAAGCGGGGGATCGTCATACCGAACTGCGGATCGCCCGCGTAATAATCGTAGTAGATCAGGCGGAGCATGTCGGTGCTCATATCTGTATCGCTGAAATCGGTATCGGGATCGGACTCATCGCGCATATCGTCGATGAAGTCCTTCATATCTTCGGCGGTCCGGTCTTTGCCGATCGTACTCTCATAACAGACGGCGCTGCGGACTTCTTCCCGCGCGTCCAGCTTGTCTGCCAGCTTTCCGGCGGCGGAACTGTCCTTCTCGTTATACATCATGACGATCGTGTTGTCCTGACCGAAGGCGGCTTCGATGGCATCCCCGGCGCCATACTGGGCATAGGAGAAATCGACACCGCTTCTGGCCATGAAGCCTGCGATAAACAAACAGGCGAACAGGAGGGCCAGAGGAACACGCCCGCGGAACTGAAAGCCCGAAAGATGCGGCAGGTCGAACGGGAGCGTCGGCTTCGGTGTGCGCAGCATCAGCGAATCCAGCGCGAGCAGCATGGCCGGCAGGACCGTGAAGATGCAGAGCAGGCTGATGAGCACGCCCTTCGCGAGGGCGAGGCCGATGTCCGCGCCGACTCCGAACCGCATGAAGAGCAGGGCCAGAAGTCCCGCGAAAGTGGTCAGGGAACTGCCCGTGATCGCGCCGAACGACCGCATGAGCGCATACTTCATCGCCAGATGTTTGTCCTCGCAGACCAGCCTTTGCTGGCGGTAGCGGTTCAAAAGCATAATGGAGTAATCCATGCTGAGGGCGAGCTGCAGGATGGCGACGATGCCAAACGTGGTCTTCGAAATGCTGGGGAAAAAGATGTAAGTGCCCATGTTGATCAGCACGGCGACCCCTACCGTCACCAGGAACGCGACGGGCTCGATCCAGGAATTCGCCATGATGAGCAGGACAAGAAAGATCAGGGCCACCGCAGACAGGGCGATCCAAAGCGGCAGTCCGTTGTGATTCGCGGCGTCGATGGTACCGCCCAGGGCGATCTCGTGGGATTCTTCGTAACGTTCTCCCACCTCCTGCCAGAGGGAGGCGGCCTCCTCGGAGTACTGGTCAAGGTCGCAGTTCAAAACATAGAGCGTATGTCCGTCCCGGTTGTAGTCGGTCCCGTCCTCAGAGTCCGGCAGCTCATAGTCTACGGACTCCACGCCGGAGAGATCTTCGAGCTCCGCCTTCATGGCGAGTTTCTCGTCCGCCCCATTGAGGTCATCGAACATGATCTTTAGCGTGCTGGACTCCTCCTCGCCGAATTCCGCTTCCATCAAATCAAGCCCGAGTCGCATAGAGGAATCGTCGGGCAGATATTTCGTCATATCCCGGTTAACGTTGACAAAAGGAATCAGGGCACCACAGGCCAGGGCAAGGACGATGAATATGATCAGGATGATCCTGTTGTTTGTTACAAGAAATCCAGCAAAACGTTCTTTCATTATGGTATAATTTTATGCGTATTTACTGGAATTGACAACTGCGAAATCGTAGAGAAAGAAGGTTATTCGGACCATGCAAAAGCTGGACAGCTCCCAGAAAAAAGGAAACACTAAATTGCTCGGCGCACTTTCTGTGACAGTCACATCGATCTGTTATGGACTGGTGCCCTCTTTTTCGTTCATCGCATTCGGGATGGGCGTGGAGACGGAGACGCTCCTGTTCAATAAGTTCCTTTACGCGGCCATAATCATGTGGGCGTTCCTGCTGATCCGCGGGATCAAGGTCCGGTTCAGCCGCAGGGCGATGCTCGGGATGGTCGTGACCTGCATCGGATACGTCTGCATGTCCACAACGCTGTACATTTCCTTCGATTATATCTCGGGATCCCTTGCGACCATCGTTTCGTTCACGTTCCCGGCGATGATCGTTGCCATCGAAATGATCACCCACAAGGAGCCGGTCAAGCTCACGAAGATCGCGGCGGTGGTCCTTTCGTTCGGAGGCCTGGTGCTGATCGTATGGTCGCCGGACATCATGGGCGGGGCGCTCATCGGAGTCTTCTTCGCGTTTCTGGCAGCGGTCTTTTATGTCGTCTATATCTTCGGCCTCGATTTCAAAAGCGTGCGCGAGGAGAGCAGCTTCGCGGTGGCGGGTTATGTCATGACCTCCGCGGCGGCGGTCAATTTCGTACGGTGCCTGATCAGCGGTAAGCCGCTGTTCACCTCGACCTTCGAACAGTTCGGGATGATGATCCTGCTCTCTGTGGTCTGCGTATTCATGGCGATCCTGTTCTACGCCATCGGCGTACGTCTCATAGGACCGGGCAATGCGGCTCTGATCAATACCCTGGAGCCGGTCCTCGCATGCATCTTCGGCCATTTCCTCGTAGGGGACCTTCTGACCGGCCGGATGCTCATCGGTGCGGCACTGGTTGTGATCGCCGTTCTGATCACCAATCTGCCGGGCAAGGGGGCGGCCCCTTCAAGCGAAATCGCCTCCCAAACCTCGCAGCATGACGATGTTTGATCGAAAATGACCAAAATGTGAAAGAAAATGACTGAATATGCTTGACTTTGACCACAAATGGTGGTATTCTTTCATTGTAAGAAGGGAATCAAGCAAATGCTGCAATATGACAGATTCGAGACCATATTGAATAAACTGCAGACACAGTCATCCGTCCGGGTGACAGAGCTTTCGAAGGAGCTTGGAGCCAGCGAGTCGACGATCCGGAGAGACATCGCAGACCTGGCCAAGGCGGGAAAGCTTCAGAAGGTGTTCGGCGGGGCAGTGCCTCTGCCGAATGGGACAAACGGGACAAACGGGACAAATGGTGCGAACGGTGCGAACGGAACAGACCGTGCCGATGAGACCGGAACTTCCCCCGCAGCCCGCAGAACCAACACCAGATCCAGGGACCTGCAGGAGAAAGAGAACATCCAGGCGGAGGAGAAGTCCGAGGTGGCCGCTTACGCCGCGACGCTGATCGAGGATGGAGATCTGATCTACATAGATGCCGGAACGACGACCGGCCGGATGATCGATCACATCACCTGCACCGGAGCCACTTTCGTGACGAACGGTGCGAGGCATGCGATCCGGCTGGCGGCGAGAGGGCTCAAGACCTATCTGCTGTCAGGCAGGATGAAAGCAGCTACAGAAGCGATCATCGGCCCCGACGCGGTAGCCAGCCTGCAGAAGTATCACTTCACCAAATGTTTCATCGGGACCGATGGAGCGGACGAGGAATGCGGCCTGACAACGGCAGACATCGAAGAGTCCATGGTCAAGACGGAAGCGATCCGCCGCTCCGGCAGCGTATATGTCCTGGCGGACAGCAGCAAATTCGGCCTGGTGGCTCCGGTCACCTTCGCGCCGCTGGACGCAGGGACCATCATTACGGACCGGCTCCCGGCAGAAGACTACCGGACGAAAGCGGACATTATAGAGTTACGTTAACAATTACATTTGTAAATAATTAAGAAATCAATACACAGGAGGAAACAAACATGACAAAAATTGCAATCAACGGATTCGGACGTATCGGAAGACTGGCATTCAGAATGGTATTCGAGGACCCAGAGTGTGAGGTCGTTGCGATCAATGACCTGACAAGCCCGAATATGCTGGCGCATCTGCTGAAGTATGACAGCGTGCAGGGAAGATATTCTGCTACGCACACGGTCACCAGCGATGAGAATTCCCTGACAGTCGACGGTAAGAAGATCCCGATCTTCAGCGAAGCGGACGCTTCCAAGCTCCCTTGGGGCGAATATGATGTTGACATCGTCCTGGAGTGCACAGGTTTTTATACCTCCAAGGCGAAATCCCAGGCGCATATCGATGCCGGAGCTAAGAAAGTCCTGATCTCTGCACCTGCAGGAAACGATCTGAAGACCATCGTTTATGGCGTTAACCACGAAACACTGACTAAGGAAGACAACGTTGTATCCGGCGCATCCTGCACCACGAACTGCCTGGCACCGATGGCTAAGGTCCTGGCGAACTACAGAGAGCTGAGAACCGGATTCATGACCACGATCCACGCTTACACCGGAGACCAGATGCTCCTCGACGGACCGCACAGAAAGGGCGACCTCAGAAGAGCGAGAGCCGGCGCGATCAACATCGTACCGAACTCCACAGGCGCAGCTAAGGCGATCGGCCTGGTCATTCCGGAACTGGACGGCAAGCTGATCGGATCCGCACAGAGAGTTCCTGTACCATCGGGCTCCATCACGATCCTGGACGCTACACTGAAGGATATGACAGACTCCGTTTCCGTAGAGGGCATCAATGAGGCTATGAAGGCTGCGGCTTCCGAATCCTTCGGTTACACCGAAGAGGAACTGGTCTCCAGCGACATCATCGGAATCCCTTACGGTTCCCTGTTCGACGCTACACAGACTCTGGCAGAGAAGTGCGGCACACACATTTACGAAGTACGTATCGTTGCATGGTATGACAACGAGATGAGCTATGTGAACCAGCTGATCCGTACCATGAAGCACCTGGGCACATTAGTATAACCGCGCAAAGGCTGGTCATCTATGAAAGCAACAAAAATCGTTTGTACACTTGGACCCGCCAGCTCTGACCCGCAGATCCTGCAGGAGATGCTGCAGGCGGGAATGAATGTCGCCAGACTCAACTGTTCACACGGATCCCATGAGGAGCATCTCGCGAGGATCGAGATGTTCCGGGAAGCCTGTGTTAAAGTCGGCCTGCCGCCGGCAGTCCTTCTCGACACGAAGGGGCCGGAGATCCGGCTCGGAACGTTCGCGGAGGGCAAGGTGGAACTGGTCCGGGGACAGCAGTTCATCCTGCGGGGATCGGATGAGATCCCCGGCAGCACGGAGGGCGTCGGCATTTCCTACAAAGGCTTGGCAGACCAGGTCTCGCCCGGCACCCGGATCCTCATAGACGACGGTAAGATCCAGATGGAAGTCGAATCCGTCAAAGATGGGGACATCATCTGCAGGGTAAAAGACAGCGGTCCGGTCAGTACGAAAAAAGGCGTCAATGTACCGGATATCCATCTGGATATGGAGTTCCTTTCGGAACGCGACAAGTCGGATCTTCTGTTCGGCATCGAACACGAAGTGGATTTCATTGCGGCTTCCTTCGTACGGACCGTGGATGATGTGAACGATCTCAGGACGTTCCTGCGGGAGAACGGAGGAGAGCAGATCCGGATCATCTCGAAGATCGAGAATCCGGAGGGCATCCATAACTTCGACGCGATCCTGGAGGCTTCCGACGGGATCATGATCGCCCGCGGCGATATGGGTGTGGAAGTCGACTACGCGACGCTGCCCGGTATCCAGAAGGCGTTTATCGAAAAATGCAACCAGAAGGGGAAGCCGGTCATCACCGCGACCCAGATGCTCGAATCCATGATCAGCGAACCGACGCCGACCAGGGCGGAGATCACGGACGTAGCCAATGCCGTATTTGACGGGACGTCGGCAGTCATGCTTTCGGGAGAGAGCGCTGCCGGTCAGTACCCGGTCCAGAGCGTAGAGGCTATGTCCCGGATCGTGAAGCAGGCGGAGGAGGATCTGATGGGTCTGTCGAACCGCCCGCAGGGGACGGCCGCCTACCGGGATTTCGCTCCGGGAGAAGCGGACATTTCCACAGCGATCGGGCACGCCGCCTGCAAGGCAGCGGATGACATTGGAGCTAAAGCTTTGATCGCGGTCACCTGCTCCGGATATACAGCACTTATGATGGCAAGATTCCATCCGTCGCAGCCGATCATCGCGGCGACACCGGAGCCCAGAGTGGCCAGGCAGCTGACGATCGTACGGGGCGTCCTGCCGGTGCTCACGAAACCGGAGGACGACATCCAGCCGCTCATAGAAGCAGCGCTTGAGGGAGCGCGGGCCCAGGCCTTCCTGAAGGAGGGCGACCGTGTGGTCATCAGCGCAGGCCTGCCTCTGAACATACCTGGGAATACGAATATGATCCGCGTATTCACGCTCTGAGAGAGCGATCGAATAGAATATGTATCTTAAGACGAGACTGCCGCAAGGCGGTCTCAATTTTTTATTGACCCTGGGACACCACGACCGTATAATTGTATACAGAAATACAATTTTCCTATGAAAGGAGAACTATCTAATGACATATCTCGAACATTTCGAACAGATCGTGAAGGATCAGCTGGCCAGGGTAGAGGCCATGAAAGAGGCGCAAGCGGCGCCGGATCTCACATCAAAAGAGAAGATCATCATCGGCACCATAGATGGGGACGGGATCGGTCCCATCATCATGGACTCCTGCCGGCAGATCTTAGAGAAGCTTCTGGCGGATGAGATCGGCTCCGGACGCATCGAGCTGCGGCGCATCGAGGGACTGACCATCGAGAACCGGATCGCGAAAATGGAGACCGTACCGGCGGAGGTACTGGCGGAGATAAAGAAGTGTGACCTGCTTCTCAAAGGACCGACGACGACCCCCGGCAAGGGCGATGGTATGCCGAATCTGGAGAGTGCCAACGTAACCCTGCGGCGGGAGCTGGACCTGTTTGCCAACGTCCGTCCCGTGGTGATCCCGGAGCAGGGGATCGACTGGATCTTCTATAGAGAGAATACCGAAGGGGAATATGCGCTTGGCAGCCGCGGCGTGGAGATCAACGATGACATCAGCATTGATTTCAAGGTGACCACGACGATCGGGACCCAAAGGCTGGCCCGCGCCGCCTTCGAATACGCGAAGAACAATGGCAACAAGAACGTTTCCATCGTGACCAAGGCGAATATCATGAAGAAGACCGACGGCAAGTTCCTCAGCCTTTGCATGGATGTGGCTAAGGACTATCCGGAGATCAAGGTGGATGACTGGTATGTGGATATCATGGCGGCGAACCTGATCAATCCGCTGTTTAATAAAGGATTTAATGTCGTCATCCTGCCGAACCTGTATGGGGACATCATCACCGATGAAGCGGCCCAGATGCAGGGCGGTGTAGGAACGGCAGGCAGCGCGAATATCGGCGACAGATACGCTATGTTCGAGGCGATCCATGGCTCGGCTCCGAGGATGGTTGCTGACGGGATCGCGGAATACGCTAATCCGTCCAGCCTTTGCAGGGCGGCCTGCATGATGCTGCGGCACGCGGGCATGGCAGACCGGGCGGAAGCGCTGGAGAAGGCACTGGATGCAGCGGCGGCAGGATTGGATATGCCGGGCGATGGGACCGGAAACACAGCGATGGACTTCACGGCGTTCGTGCTGGAGCAGCTGTAGCCAGGAGGGATCAGATGGTACGCTATCAATTTGGAGGAGAAAGCGAACTGAGCAATGCGCCCATGTCCATGAGCCTGCTGGGGAAACTGCAGAGGGACATCCTGACCGGTAAATACCGCCCGGGCCAGAAGCTGACCGAGCAGAATCTATGCAAAGAATACGGGGTCAGCCGTACGCCCATCCGGGAGGCGCTGCGTCAGCTGGAGACCGACGGGCTGGTGGAGAACATCCTGAACCGGGGGTGTTTCGTGATCGGGTTTTCGGAGCAGGACTACGAGGATCTGTTCGACCTGCGAAAGGCCTATGAGATCCAGGCGGTCAAGTGGGCGATCGATCGGATCACAGACGATGAGATGGACCGGCTGGAGGAGACGTTCGAGTTCATGGAGTTCTACACCATGCGCGGGGATCTGGACAAGATGCTGGTCATTAATGCCGGTTTTCATCAGGTGATCTATGAGGCGGCCCATAACCGGATGCTTCAGAAGACGCTGACGTCCTATCAGACGTTCCTGAGGTATCAGGGGATGAATATGGTGTATGGGCCGGATTATCTGACGACCGTTTTGGAGGAGCACAGGGCGATCTTCAAGGCATTTACAGATCATGACCCGAAGGCTGGTGCGGAGGCGATGGAACGCCACATCAACCGGGCGAAGGAACGGAGGTGCGGCTGATGAAACAGATAGAGCTCGTCCCGGCGCTGGAGCTGGGGAACAAGCTGAACGTAGATGTAATGGATTTTCCGGAGGACGCCGGAGGGGCGGCCGAAGGGGCTGCAGATGATGCGGCCGAAGGTGCAGCCGACGGTGCGGCCAGGCCGGCAGGTCCCAGACGCAAGCGCTGCGGGATCACGCTGGAATACGCGCCCCGGGATGTCCGGGAACTGCGGGAGCAGGGAATGGATCCGGAAGCCATGCTGGAGTATTACCGGAAGCGGGTCTACGATCTGGTGAAACTGAACATCTCACAGGACTGGGCGTGCTGCGGCGGCATGGATGAGGTCCTGCAGATCGTGAGAAAGCATATTGAGGGCTGAGAGCGGCCCTGGAAGATAGGAGACTATGGAGGATTTGGAATGGTAACGTTATATGAAGGCGGCGTTTATCTGGTGAACGGGACGGAACTCGTACCAGAAAACGAGGCGGCTTTAGCAGAGTCTAAGTATGGGAAGAAGCTGAACAAGGAGGAGGCGCGGCAGGGAACGATCGCCTGGTCCATCCTGTCGGAGCACAACCGTTCGGGCAATATGGATCAGCTGCAGATCGGATTCGACGCTATGGCATCCCACGATATCACATTCGTCGGGATCATCCAGACGGCGCGGGCGTCCGGTATGGACCGTTTCCCGATCCCTTATGTTCTGACGAACTGTCACAACTCCCTTTGTGCGGTGGGAGGGACCATCAATGAGGACGACCATGTGTTCGGATTGTCCGCGGCGAAGAAGTATGGCGGGATCTTCGTTCCGCCTCATATCGCGGTCATCCACCAGTATATGAGAGAGGCTATGGCGGGCTGCGGGAAGATGATCCTTGGCTCGGACAGCCATACGAGATATGGCGCGCTCGGGACCATGGCGGTCGGCGAGGGCGGCGGCGAGCTGGTCAAGCAGCTGCTGCAGGACACCTGGGACATTGCCTATCCGGGTGTGGTGAACATTTATCTGACGGGAGCGCCCCAGCCGGGGGTCGGCCCGCAGGATATCGCGCTGGCCATTATCGGGGCGGTATATGAGAACGGATATGTGAAGAACAAGGTGATGGAATTCACCGGCCCGGGAATCGCCTCTATGACCACGGACTTCCGGAACGCGGTGGATGTCATGACGACGGAGACGACCTGCCTCAGCTCGATCTGGGAGACGGACGAGGATACGAAAGCGTTCCTGACCCAGCACGGCCGGGGAGACGATTACCGGAAGCTGCAGCCTGCGGAGATCGCATATTATGACGGCTGCGTTTTCGTGGACCTGTCTCAGGTGAAGCCGATGATCGCTCTGCCGTTCCATCCGTCGAACACTTATACGATCGAAGAACTGAACGGGAACCTGGAGGAGATCCTCCATGCTGTAGAGCAGAACGCGGTAGAGATCACCTCGAATCCGGACATCGAGTTCACGCTTCGGGATAAGATCGAAAAGAGCGCAGGCGGACCTGCCGGCGGGCGTCTCCGCGTGCAGCAGGGCATCATCGCGGGCTGCGCGGGCGGCAATTTCTGCAACGTTGCGGATGCGGCACATATACTGAAGAATGCGAGCTGCGGCAGCGATGTGTTCAACCTGTCGGTCTACCCGTCATCGCAGGCGGTCTTCCTTGACCTCGTGAAGAAGGGCGCGATCACAGACCTGATGGCAGCAGGCGCGGTCGTCAAGACGGCGTTCTGCGGCCCATGCTTCGGAGCGGGGGATACCCCGGCCAACAACGGCCTCTCGATCCGCCACACGACCCGGAACTTCCCGAGCCGCGAAGGCAGCAAACCGGGATCTGGCCAGCTGGCGGCAGTGGCGCTGATGGATGCCCGTTCGATCGCAGCGACGGCAGCGAATGGCGGTGTGCTGACGGCGGCAACGGATATAGCCGAGCTGTTCGAGGGATATGAGACACCTGCTTATGATTACGATGATTCCGTATACCGCGCCCGCGTGTATCAGGGCTTCGGTGCAGGAGACGCGTCAGCGGAGCTGATCTACGGTCCGAATATCAAAGACTGGCCCGAGCAGCAGCCGCTCGCGGAAAACATCCTGCTGAAGGTCTGCTCCCGCATCATGGATCCGGTGACGACCACAGATGAGCTGATCCCGTCCGGGGAGACCTCGTCCTACCGGTCCAATCCGCTGGGCCTTGCGGAGTTCACCCTGTCCCGCCGCGACCCGGAATACGTTGGCCGGTCTAAGGAAGTACGGGCTATGGAGGAGGCAAGACTCGCAGGGAAGACCGGCCAGGGCGTGGCAGCAGATGGTGCGGCGGCGAATGCGGCTCCGGCGGATCTCACAGCGGCGCTCGCTGAGGCAGCGAAGATCACGCCGGATGTGCCGGCTTCCGAGATCGAGATCGGCTCCATGATCTATTGCGTCCGTCCTGGAGACGGATCTGCCAGAGAGCAGGCGGCCAGCTGCCAGCGTGTGCTGGGCGGCCTGGCCAACATCTGCGAGGAATATGCCACCAAGCGTTACCGCTCCAATGTCATGAACTGGGGCATGCTGCCGTTCCAGATGAAAGGCGAGCCGCCATTCGAAGTCGGCGACTACATCTACGTGCCCGGCGCGCGGGCGGCGCTTGATACCGATATGCAGGACATCAAAGCATATGTGATCCGCGGCGGGGAAGCGGGGGACGGACCAGATTTTGCAGAAGCGAAGGAGATCTCCCTCTACATCGCGCCGATGACCGACACAGAAAAAGAAATCGTCAAGGCAGGATGCCTGATCAACTTTAACCGGAA
>JAFRLD010000184.1 GCA_017431395.1 Bacillota bacterium
CAGGTCAGGTTCGTGCCCATGCCGTAGAGTTCTACATTCTTCATGGCATGGATCTTCTCCGCTGTCTCCAGGATCTCTTCTTCGTTCTCGAAGAAGATGCCCTCCCGCAGGTCTCCGAGGTCTACCATCAGGACGACCTTATGGACCTTGCCCTGCTTCGCTGCTTCCGCATCCAGCGCCTCGATAGTCTGCATCTCGGAATTGAAGCTGATGTCCGCATACTGGACGACTTCGCTGATCTCACTCATCTGCGGCAGACGCAGAAGCACGCTCTGCTTCCCGTTCGCCTCTACGAGGTCCTGATACTTCCGGATATTGCTGATCCGGGAATCCGCGAGGTAATCCACTCTCGGATGTGTTGCGATCATCTCCGCGACCTTCCGGTCTGCGCAGAGACTCTTCGTCACGATCATCAGGCTGCAGCCGCCGCGGGTCTTAGTGATCTCCGCGACCGCGTCAATATTGCTCCTCAGTTTAGCCATATCGATCAATAGTTTCGGGTACATTGTTTTCTCCTCCTCCTACAATATACTATATATATCCTTCGGTCCGGCTCACCGGATCACGATCTTTACGGTGACGGTCTTACTGACGGGCAGGTGAAAGGCATCCCCGGAAGCAGTGACACGGATCCTCACCTTATAGGTTCCTTTCTTCGTTCCCTTCCGGACGGTGATCTTGCCGGTTCGGGCGTTGACGGTGAATCTGCTGCCCCGCTTATTCACCTTGACCTTCTTATATTTCACAGTCCCCTGGGATTTGGAATAGGAGATCGCTCCCGAAACCGTCCGTTTCGATTTTTTGATCTTCTTCCATGGGATCTTCACTACGGGCTTTTTCACTTTCACCACCATGGTCCCCGGAGCAGGGTCCGGATACCGGTCTTCGATATAGATCCGGTCCGCCCGCATCCAGGAAAGATAGACTTCCGGATAATGCTGCAGTATCATCCGTTTCCCATTGCCCGCCATGGTAGCGGCAGCCTCCAGACTTCCCTTCGCGCTGAACTCCGCGTCTCCTGAATAAAACAGCATACTGCTGAGCAGGGTCCTCACCTGTGTTACATTGCCCCTCAGAGCATCTATATACTGCAGACTGTCCTGATAATACTCCCCGCCGTAGACCTTTCGCGCTCTCTTCGCGGCATCCACCACATATTTGTCGATAAACTGCGTGAGTGAATCATCCGCCATCTGCCCCGGGTTTTTCCCTTCATCCATAAGCAAAGGCTGGACCGCGCCTACCAGTCCGGCCAGACTGTCCCTGCCATTATTAGCCAGCGCAGTATCGATCCCCGGGATCTGCTCCCGCAAACCAGCCGAACACAGATTATAGATCTGGGTGCGCAGCCGTTTAGCTTTGAATCCAAGCGTTGCGGCCCCCGTGCCCGGTTCCGGACCCAGCGAGCATGCCTTCAGGATCGTCACCAGCAGATCTCCCGGGGGGATCCTGTCGCCCACACGATAACCCGGCACCAGGAACAGGCCCAGGCATCGTTCAGGAGCCTCGAGGTATCTGCTGAGACCATTTCATCGCCCATAGTGCGGATCACTTCCACTGCGGGTGAGTCCGGGTTGTTCCCTACGAAGCCGGCCCATGCAGCGAAGAACTGGTCCACGGTCATGGACTCAGGTCTTGGCTTACGAACTGTCTCGCCTGCCCCATCACCGGTCAGCACATTGGTCAGATCTGCCAGGGCATAGGCGATCGCTTCTGTTTCATCGGATACCCGCCCCTCTGCCTGCAGCCGTTCGCTGGCATAGGCCAGGTAGATCTCGGCTGCCACCGGTGCCATCTGCGATGTCAGCTCCTCCGGATCGACCTTAAAGGTCATGAGCAGCTTCCCGAAGGTGCCCGCGATGCCCCTCAGGGCATCCTGACCGCCCTCCTGCACATAGGCCTCCGGACTTCCGATCGGCTCTGCCAGGCCTGAGATCCGCTGCGAGAGGAATTGCTCCATGTCTGCGGTTGCCTGGCTTCGATCCGCGTCTTCGACCGGTTTCAGCGACAGGCTGGCCGCATCCGGGGTCATTACCGTGAAGTCCGCCGTTATGCCTTCTTGCAAGTACTCATCGTAAATGTTCGGGGACAGCTTTCGCAGCTGCTGCCGCATTTCCTCTCCGGTCACTTCCCATTTATCGCTCAGCAAGCAGGTCTTCCCATAAGCCCTATATCCCCAGGATGCCGGAGGAATTCTCGGTACCAGGTCGGTGCTCCCGTTATAATTGTGGATCCCCCGAAAACACTTCGCGTCCGGATCCACCTTACCTGAGGCATCGCTGATATAGGCCTCCGCCGGCGTGTCTGCGCTGTAACGTCCGCTCCGGCTGCCTGAAACGCTCAGCTCCTCCGCCCTGGTCAGCCCTTCGCGTATATTATTCGGAGTCGCGTATCCGTAGCAGTAGATATCCTGCGGCCGGATCCGGATCCCCTTGCCCAGATAGGCCGTGCCACCGTCCGCGAAAAACCCTGCCACCAGGTTTGCTATCGCAGCGCCCCGGCTGTGTCCGGCGATCCAGAGCTTCACCTCTCCGGTGATGCCATTTTTCTGTACATACTGCCTGATATAGCGGAGCACCTCATCCCTGGCCAGACGAAATCCTTCGTGGATCTTCTGATCGCCGACATCGACGTCCCCGGACCATTCTTCTTTATATCCGCCGCTGCGCGGGAACACTGCCAGCAATGTATATGACTTTCCGTCACCCTGAAGCTTCCGGCTGCCGATGGCCACCGCCATGGAATTCTCCAGCTCTTCCAGCCTGTAGTAGTCATTGGTCTCTACCCCATCGAAGCCCATGTCCTGCAGCATCTGCACGATATGGTCCCCATTGGGTTCGGGGTTCTTAGTATAGTAGTCATTTGCTTCGTAGCAGCTGACGGAGGCCAGCGCCGCCTGTATGGACAGCTCCGCCAGCCGGGCGGACGAGCGCATGGAATCCGAAGTGAAATATTCATCTCGGTAAACGAACGTATCCTCGATCTGTGATGTCGCGTCCATCGTCACCGTGAAACGATAGGTTCCCTCCTTCACGAAGGGCTTCGTTTCATCCGCCGCTCCCGCTATACCTGCGGCATCTGCGAATGCTCCCGCCGGCATCCCGCAGAATGCGAGGATCACCGCGACCGCCGCCGCCGCACATCTCCTGAACTTTATTTGTCCATCTCTATGCACCATGTTCTCCTCTTCCTTCCCAGGCGGCCCATCCGCCGAAGTCAACTTTCATCGTTCTGATTTTACCCGATTCAGGCATATAATTCAAGCAACCGGGAGCGATCCGCTCCTCACTCAGACGGTCAAAACGCGGCAAATGTATGTTATACTGAAACAGTAACGAAGGAGGCGATGACATGACCGGCACCCGGCTCTCCCGGCAGCTCTTA
>JAFRLD010000002.1 GCA_017431395.1 Bacillota bacterium
GCTCGCTGGCTTTGCTACACCACTTCCTCCCCCGTCGCCATTGCTGACGCCGGCTTGTGGTTCACTACACTTGGCGGTAACTACCCGTGACGGGACTTTCACCCGTTAGAACTGTGCCATGCCCGGCACACCGAAAAAAACTGCTCCCCCTTGCAGCCTCTGCTTAGCTGGGAAGCAGTTTTTAATTATCTTTTATTATCGCGGCAGAGCCGCAGCAATCACCTCTACAGAACCGCCTTGATCGCGTCCAGGAACTCCGGGAAGTCCTCATAAGCCGGAAGTTCAGGATGCTCCGCCTTGATCGCGTCTGTGCTCTTGAAGAGGAATCCGTGCTTGCTGGCAAGGATCATGGCCAGATCGTTGTGGCTGTCGCCGGCAGCGATCGTATCATAGCCGATCGTCTGAAGCGCTCTGACGGTGGTCAGCTTCGACGGCTGCACACGCATCTTGTGGGTGATGATCATACCGTCATCGCCGATCTCCAGAGAGTTGCACATCAGCATAGGCCAGTGCAGCTTCTTCATCAGCGGCTTGGCGAACTGTTCGAAAGTATCGCTGATGACCACGACCTGGGTCAGCGTCCGCAGTTCATCCAGAAATTCCACCGCGCCCGGGAGCGGATCGATCTGCGCGATGACATCCTGTATATCCTTGATCCCCAGATTATGCTCTCTGAGAATGTCCAGTCTGAATTTCATCAGCTTGTTGTAATCCGGCTCGTCTCTGGTGGTCCGCTTCAGCTCCGGGATCCCTGCCTTCTCTGCGAAATTGATCCAGATCTCAGGGACCAGAACGCCTTCCATGTCCAAACATACCATATTCATAGTAATATCCGCCTTTCTGTATTACTGTCTAAGTGTTTATGTATAACAATATACTTTCGTAACTGGTGTACGTCAAGTCCCTTCCTGCAAAGGCTGGACCCTCCTGCCGCAAAGGCTGTACCGCCCTGCCGCCTGAACTAGCAGATCCTCGGAAGCCCCTCGCCATAGAGCACATCGAACCTGCGGGTCGCGCCGAGCCTTGTCCTAAGGAATGCTCCGCTTCCCTCCATGATCTGTCCGATGATCGCCGCATCCTTGCCGTGCTCCGTGCTCCGCATGACTTCAAGCGCATGCTCCGCCTCCTCTGCCGGTACCACAGCGATCATTTTGCCCTCGTTGCCCATGTAGAGCGGATCGAGTCCAAGGATGTCCGCGAAGCCCCGCACATCCGCATGGACCGGGATCGCTTCCTCCTCCAGTTCGATCTTCACCCCGGAGCTTCCGGCGATCTCATTGATCACCGTCCCGAGCCCGCCGCGGGTCACATCCCGCATCGTATGCACGTGCAGCCCTGCCGCGAACAGCGCGTCCACCACATCGTTCAGTGCGGCGCAGTCGCTCGTAATATCATTTGAGATCTCCATCCGGTGGCTGAGGATGCAGGCATGATGATCTCCCAGATTACCGCTGACGAGGATCACGTCGCCGGGCCGGCCGTTCGCGCTGCTGACATCGCGGCCAGCAGGGATCTCTCCGATCCCGGTGGTATTGATATAAAGGCCGCCATTCCCCTCGACCACTTTCGTAT
This sequence comes from Bacillota bacterium, assembly GCA_017431395.1. Classification (GTDB taxonomy): domain Bacteria; phylum Bacillota; class Clostridia; order Peptostreptococcales; family Anaerovoracaceae; genus Lentihominibacter. The sequence goes on from JAFRLD010000002.1 coordinate 1,573, forward strand.
CTCCGGCTACGATCATGACGCCGGCTTCCCGGGCCTGCTTCGCCATGGATGCCACTAAGCGGTCGAGCAAATCGACTTCAAGCCCTTCCTCCAGAATGAATCCGCAGGTCAGGTACTTCGGCACCGCGCCCATCATCAGAAGGTCGTTCACCGTACCGCAGACGCAGAGTTTGCCGATGTCGCCGCCCCGAAACTCCAGCGGCGTCACCACGAACGAGTCCGTGCTGCACGCGATCCGCGCCGGTGCGCAGGACGCAGCGGTTTCGCCATCCGGCGAGCCGCCCACATGAAGCACGGCCGCATCTTCCATGCGGCCCAAAATCTCATTATTAAAATATTTACCGAATATATCGCTCATGAGCTGGGCAGAGGACTGTCCGCCACTGCCGTGTGCCATCGTTATTTTCATGCTTATCCTTTCTGGGTCAGCTCAATGTACATTCCTGTACCAGATCCCGCAGGAGCCCTCCGCGGAGACCATGCAGGGTCCGTATGGATGGATCGGGCTGCAGCCGTTTCCGAACATCGGACACTGGTCCGGATTGATCCGGCCGACGATCACATCCCCGCACCGGCAGGCCGCCGGCAGTTCCATGTCTTCCGAAAGACCGCGGCTTCCCGCATCGTACTGGGCATACTCGTCCTTAAGATAGAGTCCCGAATCCGGGATCTCCCCCAGTCCGCGCCAGACGGCCGGGCCGGTCTCGAACACCTCGTTCATGACGGCGAGTGCTTTCGCGTTCCCGTCATCCCGGACGGCGTTCCGGTAGAGATTCTCTGACAGGCTCTCCCCTGCCTCGATCTGCCGCACGATCCGGTAGATGCATCCCAGAATATGCTCCGCCTCGAATCCCGCCACAACGAAAGGCTTGCCGTATTTGGCCGCCATCTCATCGTACACGTGGACTCCTGTGATCACGCTCACGTGGCCCGGACAGATGAATCCATCCACATCGTTCTGGTTCTCGCAGATCCATTCGAGCGCCGGGAGCACGGTCTTCAAAGCCGTGATCAGACGGATATTCGTAACGCCCTGCTTCCGGGCTTCCCGGAGCATCAGAGCATATGCCGGTACCGTCGTCTCGAATCCGACCGCTGCTATGCCGATCACCTTGTCCGGATCCGCCTTCGCCTTCTCGATGGCCTCGAACGGGGAATACATGATGCTCACGTTCGCGCTGGTCTTGTTCTCCGACAGGCTTCCGCCCGTTCCCGGCACCTTCATCATATCTCCGAAGGTCAGGAGCTCATGGCCCTCTGTCTTCGCAAAGGCTGTACAGGCGTCGATATAAGCCGTCGGTGTCACGCATACAGGACAGCCAGGCCCGGAGATCAGTTTGATCTTAGGCGAGATCAGGTCCCGGATGCCGTTTTTAAAAATCGCCGCCGTATGTGTGCCGCAGACCTCCATCAGCTTCAGGGGCTTACCGTCGTAACTCTTCAAATAGTCGATGATCTCCCTGACTTCCATGGTTACTGCAGGCCCTCCAGCTCCTCAATGTCCGCGAAAAGATCGATGATCTCCTGCGCCTTGTCCTTTGACATGACCTCGATCGCGCAGCCGGCATGCACTAACACGTACTGGCCGGGCTCCGGCTCCACGAGGCCGATGTTGACCTTCACCTGATTGCCGTTAAAATCTACGTTCGCCTGGTCACCATTCACTTCCATCACCCTTCCGGGGATCGCTATACACATCTGTCATTCTCCTTCCGGCTGAGGGGTTTTGCAAACGTCGATCCAGCCTTTGGCCCTAGAATACTTCTCCAGTTCCTCCAGCGTGAACTCAATGGCGCTGTTGGAGCTGCCGCACGCCGGGAACATCGTCTCGAACCGCCGCATAGAAGCATCGCAATAAACATCCACATCGTCCCGCTCAATCCCGAACGCACAGACCCCGCCAATGGCGTGGCCTGTGTATTCGATGACTTCTTCGGGTTTCAGCATTTTCGCTTTGAAGTGGAACTGATCCTTGAACTTACGGTTATCGATACGGGCATCGCCCGCCGCCTGGATCAGGATACAGCCCCCTTCCGGCTTCAGGAACGACAGTGTCTTACAGATCCGCTCCGGTTCTGTACCGACGGCAACGGCCGCCAGTTCCACCGTCGCGCTGGAAACATCGAATTCCATGATCCGGTCTTCGATCCCCAGCCCCGCGAAATACTCTCTTACTTTTTCGATCGCCATATCTGAAATCCCCTGTTATTTCTCGTCCTTCTCATCGTGATCCGGCACGAAGATCTCTGCTTCTTCGTATTCTTCCAGCAGGCTTTCCTCCGGCTCTCCGAACAGTCTCTGTCTCGCTTTGTTCTTCTTAAGATTGATCGCCAGGGCGACTGCAACGCCTCCCCAGAGTCCGATGCAGGCAACGCACATCATGGCGACAGCCGGTGTGCTGATGCTCTTGCCGAAGCCTCCGGTCACAGCGATGATATCGATGATCAGAGCGATGATCGCAATGATGATGATCCCGAAGATAACGATCTTCGAAGAGAAGCTGACCGGTTCCCACTTCGGTGCGTCTTCCGGAGTCTTATAGAAGGAATCCTTGCCCTTGATCGCTGTCAGAACGATGGTTCCAACCACCAGGAAGATGATGAAGACGATTCCCAGAGACAGCGGATATACGTCATATCCATCGTGGAAGTAGGTGACCAGGTTGGTGATCGTGGTGTAGCCCAGCACGATGACGGTGACGACCTTCAGACACCAGATCCACCATGTACCGATGCTGAAGTTGGAATATTCGTTGGCTGCCTGACGCAGTTTCTCCGGCTTGAAGAACCAGCCGATCAGGACGACTTCGACCACGCCGCTGGCTACGATGCCGATATTGTTGGCGATGTAGTCCGCGAGGTCAAGGAAGTACAGGCCTGCCTTGGTAACAAACAGGAAGGACAGGATGAATGCCGGGACCAGAACGACGGTGGTCGCCTTCTTGTGAGACATCTCCCACTTGTCCTCGATACCTGTGATCGCAGTCTGCACGATGGAGATCATCGATGTGACACCTGCGGTGAACAGGGATACGAAGAAGAGGATGCCAAACAGGGAGTTCAGTCCGGGCAGTGTGCTGATCGCGGTCGGGAAGACGACGAAGGCCAGTCCGACGCCTGCAGCAGCTACATCGTCCATCGTCTGACCGGAAGCATATGCCATGTAACCCATGATGGAGAAGATGCCGATGCCGGCGAAGATCTCGAATCCATGGTTGGTGCAGGCGGTCAGGAATGCGGTATTGACCACGTCCTCCTCCTTCGGCAGATAGCTCGAATAGGAGATCATGATGGCGAACGCGATGGATAAGCTGAAGAATACCTGTCCATACGCAGCGACCCATACAGACGGCTTAGCGATCGCTGACCAATCCGGTGTGAACATGTAAGCGATACCATCCACAGCGCCCGGCAGGGTGATGCCGCGGAAGAAGATGATCACAGTACATACCAGCAGGATCGGCAGGCAGATCTTGCATGCCAGGTCGATGCCCTTGTTGATGCCTCTGTACATGATGAATCCGACAATCGCCCATACGATCAGGAACGGGATCAGCAGTTTCGTATTCAGACCGCCGACCTGTGTGATGCTGTCGGTGATCTGCAGCATTCCGTAGAAGCTGCCGGCAGTATCCTCGCCCCAGGTGCAGCCCACGGCCTTGCCGATGTAGCAGAGTACCCAGACGACGATCGCGACATAGTAGATACTGATCAGGAAGGCTGTCATGACCTGGAACCATCCAAGGAATTCGAACTTCCTGTTGATCCTGGCGAAAGCTCCCGGAGCACCGGATCTATAAGTTTTACCCATTGTATACTCCAGCACCAGGATCGGGATGCCTGCGGTCAGGATCGCGAAAAGGTACGGGAAAATAAACGCGCCGCCTCCGTTCGTCGCGGCGATGTACGGAAATCTCCACAGGTTGCCCAATCCAACCGCGGAGCCGATTGCAGCCAGGATAAACCCCAGCTTACTGTTCCATTGGTTTCTCAAAACACTCACTCTCCTAATAAAAAAAACATTATAAAAACATCGTCTGTCACATTTGACAGCACATTTTATTATATTAAGACCTTCCCGTTATGTCAATGATTCTTAGTGCTGTAACTACAAATTATTCTGTGTTATACTGTATTCATGCACGAATTACCAATTACAGAAAAAATCATCAGCATTGCTGAAGAACACTGCCGGGAGGCAGGCGCCTCCAGCGTCCGTAAGATCCATCTGGTCATTGGAGAAAACTCCGGCATCGTCGGGAGCTCCATCCAGATGTATTTTGATGTGATCACCGAAGGAACGGCCTGTGAGGGCGCCGAGCTCGAGATGACCTCCGTGAAACCGAAACTGCGGTGCCGCAGCTGCGGTCTGCTCTTCGAGCGCGCCCCGTTCTCCTTTAGCTGCCCGGAATGCGGCGGAGACGGCGAACGGACGGACATCGGCAGGGAGTTCTATATCGACACGATCGAAGTGGAGTAATTATTTCAATGAATAGTTTAACGACGGAAACGATCAAATTATGGGGAATCGTCCAGGGGGTCGGTTTCCGGCCTTTTGTTGCCAAACTCGCGGACCGTATGCACATGAAAGGTACGGTCCTGAACATCGGCGGTCTTGTGGAGATCACCGTTAC